>NZ_JAIVFR010000351.1 GCF_020829685.1 Nostoc sp. CHAB 5715
TTTTGGTAAGATTCAGGAAACATATTTTTCCAGGGGAGCCACAAAAATGCTCCCTATTTTTTGTCTTCACTATCTTCTCAAAGTTTTGTCCTGCATAGCTTAGAGTTGCCTTGTCACCCTCTAAGGAGTTTAACTCAATCAGAGGGATAGATCAGGGATATGAAAATTTGCCTCGCTTTCTTGCTGATGTGAATGCAGATAATCGTGCTGATTACTGTCGCTTTGTTGGAGACAGTCCTAATGTATTTTTGTCTTGCAATCTTGCTACGCCATCAGGCTTTAGATAACCTTTCACATTCCCCCCTAACTCTCAACGATAAATCAAAGATTTCGATCATTTTGTAGGGGGGAGTGAATAATTACCTGATAGTTAAGTCCTAATATGGTTTAGCGTATATTCATACAGAATTGCTATAAGCTACTCCGTTTAATCCAAAGTAATCAAGCAAAATTTATAGACTTGGATACAAGGTAAAATTTTGTTAAGTAATTACCATCACTCGTTATGGCAATCAAAGTTGGAGATACCGCTCCTAATTTCAGTCTACCCGCTCAAAACGGCTCAACAATTAGCCTCCAAGATTTTCGCGGCAAAAATGTTGTCCTATATTTTTACCCCAAGGACGACACACCCGGATGTACTGCTGAATCCTGCGCCTTTCGCGATCAGTATGAAGTGTTTAAAAGTGCTGGCGCTGAAGTTGTCGGCGTGAGTTCTGACTCCATCGAATCTCACCAACGATTTGCTGCGAAATACAATCTACCTTTTACGCTGTTAACTGACAAAGGCGACCAAGTGCGGAAGCTATATGGCGCAACAGCAGCCTTTGGCTTATTCCCTGGTCGCGTTACTTACGTTATTGACCAACAGGGAGTTGTGCAATACGTCTTTGATTCAATGTTTAACTTTAAAGGTCACGTTGAGGAAGCGCTGAAAACTTTGCAACAGATTGCAAAATAGGGGAGTGGGGAATGGGGAGTCGGGAGTGGGAATGAGGAGTTAGGAGTTATTTCTCTCTGATCTCCCTCATCTCCCCTATTCCCTACTCCCTATTTAGAATGCGACTTTTCCGGCATGACAATATTAGCCTGGGTTGCCTTGCCATTCTTGCCGTTGGTATGACCATTACCATTGCGGGGATGGATCACACCATAACCGCCGTGGTTGCGTTCGTAAATTACATTAATCTCTCCAGTTTCAGAATTGCGGAACATATAAAAGTCGTGTCCCACGAGTTGCAGTTGTTCTAGGGCTTCTGCAAGGGTCATCGGCGGCATGGAAAAATATTTGGTGCGGACGACTTCGTTGGGTAATTCGGGGGTGCGATCGCCAATTAAATCTGTGACTACCGATTCTGCAACAACTACTTCTGCTGGTTGGGACTGAGTTTTCTGGTCTTGACGCCGTTCTTTGTATTTCCGCAGTTGACGGGCAATTTTATCTGCTACTAAGTCAATGCTGGCATAAAGATTTTCACTGCTCTCCTCGGCACGGATAACGTTACCATTAGCATAAATAGTTACTTCAGCCGCTTGTCTAGGATTAATTCGAGGATTACGGGCTACGCTAAGATGCACATCCACTTCATTTGTAATGCTCTGAAAGTGACTAACTGCTTTTTCAATCTTTTGATGTACATATTCCCGAATCGCATCGGTGATTTCAATATTTTTGCCGTGGATGACAAGCTTCATGTAAACTCTCCCACTGAATATTTAATGTGTGAATTTGCTTTGTATGAAAAGAAATTGCGGTAAGCTCTATTACTCCCGCCAAAACAAATTGTGAACTCTTTCTATGTACTGCTGGTAAGCTGTGTCTAAGCTTATTGCACCTGGGTTATCGCTCATTATACCCTTGATTTTCCTCCTTATCTCTGCGCTGATATCCAATTGGATATCCACCTAGAACTCTTTGGTGAGGAAAATTGAGCAGTAGCTCCTGTAACTGTCTTCTGTGTTAAAACAACGCTTACAGAACTGTTGATAGTTACTCCTTCTGTGTTTGGTTGAAATTTGCTTGCTGTTTTTCAATAATACAAGTCTTTGTGAAAATTTGATTCTGTTTGAAATGCAAACTAATGTTATAAGAGTCATCAGCCAGTACATTCGTCTTTATCGTCTTGGCATGATGCTTATTGCAGAGAATTCCTCCTAAAAACCTATTGATTGAGGTTATATATTCAAGCTAACACTTTGTATTTTCTAAAGGATGTTACCTTGACTTTCCTTTAAAATCCTTTGCAAATCTTGACATTTTTTGACTCCAATTCTGTAATTTGAAATATATTTCGCCTTTAATGCAGTTGATTTTTGGCATAATCCGTAGTATGAAAACACATAAAAACCGTTGTTTGTTGTATAATCAAGGATTAATGCCTTACTCAGAAGCTCATGGATGGCAGCGATCGCTCCTGACTGAGCGTATCCATAATCCCAGTCTAGACGACGTGTTAATTTTGCTAGAACATCCACCCGTCTACACTCTAGGACAAGGCAGCAACTTGGATTTTCTCAAATTTGATATTGACAAAAGTGAATATGATGTGCATCGAGTTGAACGGGGTGGTGAGGTTACTTACCATTGTCCTGGTCAACTGGTAGGGTATCCAATTTTAAATCTGCAACGTTATCGTAAAGACCTCCATTGGTACTTACGCGAACTCGAAGAAGTCATAATTCGCGTATTGGCAGTTTATGGGTTGCAGGGAGAAAGGATTCCGGCTTTTACTGGCGTTTGGTTACAAGGGCGAAAAGTTGCAGCTATTGGTATTAAAGTCAGTCGTTGGATTACCATGCACGGCTTTGCATTAAATGTTTGTCCAGACATGACAGGCTTTGAGCGCATTGTACCCTGCGGTATTTCTGATAAACCTGTAGACAGTTTAGCCGAATGGATTCCAGGTATCACCTGCGAAGAAGTGCGTTTTTATGTAGCACAGTCCTTTGCTGAAGTATTTGATGTGGAATTAGTCGAGTCGCAACCTCAAGGATTTTTCCGGTCTGAGTAAATTTAGCTTGTAATTATGTAATAAATACTATAGCAGTCCTATTTAAATTGTGAGACACTGATGAGAGTAGTCCATATTTAATAGTATGAAAATAACTATTTAACTACGGTTGTCAAAGCTAAAATCTGATTATTTACAAATTTCTATATTAAATTTTTACGGCACTCAAGCACAAATTTGCGCGTGAATTACTCAAATAATCTCCAAGTATATGCCCCATCGTTAACGTCTTTGAGAGAACGTGATTGGACAGCTTTGATAGAACTATTTGATAGAGATGACGGTGATGAAATTGAAGCCGACATCCATAGTAGTTTGGTTTGGCTGATACCTGAACCTTGTTGGGAAGATGATCCCTTTGAGTTCTTGCGTGAGTATCTTTGAATAGTGGGGAGTGGGCTTGCCGTGAGCTTGTCCTGAGCTTGTCCTGAGCTTGTCCTGAGCGTAGCCGAAGGGCGTAGCCGTTGGCGCAGCCTCTCGTAGAGAAGGGCGTAGCCGAAGGCGTCCTTATTTTAAGGCTGGGTTAGCGATGTCTACGACGGGCTACGCCTACGCAATTCGTGCAGACAATCAAGATATTACTGGTATTGACAGTCTCAAAAATAAAAAAATTGCTGTACAAATTGGTTCAACTGGGGCTGCAAAGGCTAAAAGCATTCCAGGGGTGGAAATTCGCAGCTTTGATTCTGCGCCCATAGCCTTCTATGATTGTGACAGCAATTTCTGGAAATTGATTGTGAAATTGTGCGATCGCTTTTGGTAATAAATGGGTGGCGACGCTGCGAAAAGCCGCAATTCGCACATGGCCACCATGTAAACCTTTATGCAAGTTTGCTTCGTGTTGCATCATCTCTAGATGCTGCATAGCCTGACGAGCATGATATAAAATGCGCTCTCCAGCAGGTGTCAGCACAGCACCGTGACGGCCTCTAGCAAATAAAGGCACACCTAATTCTTCTTCTAAGGTAGCGATCGCATGACTAATCGCAGGCTGGGAAAGCTGCAATTCTAAGGCTGCTTCACTAAAGTTACCACGATCTGCTACTGCAACTATGGCTCGAAGTTGGGAGAATTTCATGGTTAATTGACGACAACAAGGGTATATACATCCTGATTTAATTGTGGCAAAAAGATTGTATTATTGAGGAGAATCCAGAAGTCAGAATTCAGAATTCAGAATCTCCCCAGCAATCAAGTCAGGGGATTCAAAAAAGTATAAATTTTTATCGCTTCCACGGATAAATCCGGGGGCTTTCAACCTAAGTCGCCATCCAGTCGTACAGAATTCATGGCTTTTTTCTGGCTCCTGAATTCTGACTACTTTCTTGGTAATTTTTCATATCTATAAATCCCATTTATACAACCTATGCAAGCCATGATTTGATTCTAAACTGAGATGTTGCTACTGTTTTAATTACTGAGCAACTTTCAGGAATAATTATATGAACAATGACATTAGGTGTCTCCCAACAGAAGATACAAGAATAAATTGTAGTCCGTTATTCAAGAAAAAAATCAACTCTAACTTCTGGGAATCTCTGCATAGTATCTGGGAAAAAATTGTCAAAAAACTCCTAGCAGATTCTAACGAATTACAAGTTTGGCAAAAGGTTGACCGCTACGGTAATATCTATTGGCAAGCTTACGACCCTACAACAGGAAAATCTTTTTCTTCAGGTTCTGAAGCTGATGTGTGTATGTGGATTGAACAACTTTATAGGTATTAAAAATATGACGCAACTTACTTTAGTAATTGGCAATAAAAATTATTCATCTTGGTCACTCCGTCCTTGGCTAGTGATGAAACAATTTGGTTTGGAATTCAATGAAATTCGGATTCCTCTCTACAACAGTCCAGATTATTCCTCAAAAATTCGGCAATACTCTCCATCAGGAAAAGTACCTGTGTTGTTGCATGGTACGCAAACGGTGTGGGATTCTCTTGCTATTTGTGAATATCTAGCTGAAACGTTTCCGATGCAATGGTGGCCAGAGGATAAGGCTGCAAGGGCATTCGCCCGTTCCATTAGTGCGGAAATGCACTCAGGTTTTCAAAATTTGCGTCAGAATATGCCGATGAACTGCCGTACTAAATATTCAGGTAAAGGTTTAGCATCGGTTGTACAACAAGACATTGACCGCATCACTAGTATCTGGCAAGAATCACGCCAAAAATTTGGAGATGGTGGCAATTTTTTATTTGGAAATTTTGCGTAGGCGTAGCCCGTCGTAGACATCGCTGATACATTCTTTGCCCCAGTTGTGCTGCGGTTTCTAACCTATGATGTGCAGTTAGATCCTGTTTCTAGAGACTATGTAGAGGCAGTTTTGGCACTTCCAGCAATGCAAGAGTGGATAAAGGCAGCAAAGAGTGAGACAGAAATTCTCTCTCAATACGAGTTTTAAGAAAAAGGCAAAGAAGAACATGAACGGCAGGAATATTTCAATTCGACATGCAAACCAAAGAGATATTCCTGTTATTATGGAATTGATTCATTTGAAAGCCGAATTTGATGGTTGTCCTGAATCTGTAGAAGCAACTCCTCAAAAGCTAGAAATTGATCTATTTGGAGAAAACCCCCTTGCTTTTGTTCTTTTAGCTGAGGTTGATGGCGATGCTATTGGGTTAGCAACCTATCACTTTATCTATTCAACTTTTTTAGCAAAACCTGGAATTTGGCTTGATGACTTATATGTTAAACCTGAACATCGAAGCCACGGAGTTGGTCAGACGTTGATGCTACGCTTGCGCCAGATTGGACAGGAAAAAGACTGTGGCAGAATCGATTGGACTGTAGCTGTATCTAACGAGCGTGGAATCAAGTTCTATGAAAGAATAGGTGCAAAGATCATCAACAAAGTAAAATTATGTCGCTTAGATGGTCAGGCACTAAGTAATACCATGTTGGATTTTGGATTTTAGACTTCGGCTTCGCTCAGTCCTTCGACTTCGCTCAGGAACCATCGAACGATTTTGGATTGGAAACCACTTAGTGTATCTGGGTTTTCTCTGTCCATCTGTCGCAATCTATTTTTAAAATTGGTACAAGTAAATCTTAAGTAGGGGAAGCAGGAGTAACTCAGGCTTCCTCTTATAACTTTAGCGAAGACAGCGCAAACTACGAATAATTTTTACCCATTAAATAAAGTTAAATATTAATAGCATTTATACAAATTTTATCTACAAATATGTATCTATAGCAATAAACAATATTTTATTGTTAGGCATTATATAGGACTCCTATTTGATTTTTGAAATAACTGCCGTCAACTCGAAAAGGCTGATTCCCTACTCCCTACTCCCTACTCCCTGCCTACACAAAGAAGTTCAGAAATCAAATCGGATTGCTATATTCTGGATATTATAATACATAAATACTTTATTGTAAATACTTAATTCAAGTCATTTAGTGAGTAAAAAATGTATTTACTGAGTATCAATATACTGACGGTTAATAGAGATAAACTAGATAAAATAGAAATTAAAAATTCGTAACCACAACATAATAACCATTGACGATATGAATTTTTGATAACTATCATAACAACTTAAACACTTTTTGATAGTCAACTTGAAGCAGAATACATGGATGCGGATAATTGGACATATGAACTACAAAAGGTACTAACCATGAGTTCTCGCGCACTGCTGTTAGTAAATCGTCATGCCCGCCAAGGGCAAAAGGGTCTATCGGAAGCGATTGAATATCTGAAGACACTCGGCTTTGATTTAATTGAGGAGTCTACAGAAGACCCCAAACATCTTGCAGAAGTTATACTTCGCTATCAGCATCAAGTTGGCTTGGTAATCATTGGTGG
>NZ_JAIVFR010000352.1 GCF_020829685.1 Nostoc sp. CHAB 5715
AGTAGACCGACTCTTCGTCCCGCTGATGCAGCTGAATGTGAGGATGAATGTGGAAACGCGAAACCGCGGAGATCGACTGCAATTGCGTTTTTGCGGCATTCTCATCAGCCCGAAGCAGATCCCGGCCTTTTATCTTGGTGCCGGCCGCATTCAATTCTATTTCCCGCTCGTGATAGCAGCCGAAATTCTGCAAATAGCCGTCATGAGACGCCCACAGGATGTCATTGCCATTTGCATCCGTTCCACGCCGGCTGTCGACATGGCTGACGCCAGATACCACCAACAATCTGGCGCAAGATGCATTGCAAGCAACCAATCGCCTGCGGAGACTTCTAGGCAATGCATCTCCCTTAAAAGAAATTGCTAATTTACCTGTGCGTCTGCCAGTATCAATACCAAAGCAGCCTCAACAGATTGCCGTCGGAGTAGTGCGAGCCACCTTGAGAGGTATAGCTTCTTTTTATGGCTATGACTTTTCTGGTAATCGTACTGCTAGCGGACAAAGATTTAATCCAGAAGGAATGACTGCCGCTCATCGCAGCTTACCTTTTGGTACAAAAGTCCGTGTAACCAACACCCGCAATGGTCGTTCTGTAGTGTTGCGGATTAATGACCGAGGCCCATTTATTCGAGGTCGAATCATTGACGTGTCTGCTGGTGCGGCTCGGATTTTGGGAATGATGGGTAGTGGTGTAGCACCAGTACATATTGAAGTCTTAGGGAGTAGGGAGTAGGGAGTAGGGAGTAGGGAGTAGGGAATAGGGAGTAGGGAGTAGGGAGTAGGGAAGAAAATTAATTACTTACTCCCCACTCCCCAATACCGTTCGGTTAAGGAATTTCTTGGTTGGGGCAGGCTTTTCTTGAGAGAAGAATTACTGAACAATAACTCTTGTCCCTCAAGATCCTCCCCTTCCTCCCCTGCTAATCCGAACCCCACTCCCCACTCCCCACTCCCCACTCCCCACTCCCCATCCTCCATAACAATTCCCCTAGTTCAATCATCTCTTCCCTCTCTTTCAGATATAAACTAACGGGGGAGGGATCGATAAGAACTAGGGGTATTTTTGTGCGCCTGCTGACAACAGTCGCAGCTTTACGCTGCTATTTAACTAAACGATGCTCAGAAAACAAGCTAATTGGGGTTACTGAGGATCTAAAACTAGATGAGATGACTGGCTGGTATCAGACGGCAATCGGTCTGGTGCCAACGATGGGAAATTTGCATCAAGGTCATTTAAGCTTAATTCAACGGGCGCGGCAAGAAAATTCTACGGTGATTGTGAGTATTTTCGTCAATCCCCTGCAATTTGCTCCCAATGAGGATTATCAACGCTATCCCCGCACTTTAGAGCAAGACCAACAATTTTGCGAACAAGCTGGGGTAGATGCCATTTTTGCACCAACTCCTGAAGCGATGGCAGTTCCCCAGAAGAGTATACAAGAATCAAAGGTCACACAAGTTATCCCCCCATCTGCTATGATAACAGGCTTGTGTGGTCGTTCTCGGCAAGGTCACTTTCAGGGTGTCGCTACGATTGTGACCAAACTTTTCAACTTGGTACGGCCTGACCGTGCCTACTTTGGTCAAAAGGATGGTCAGCAACTAGCAATTATTAAACGCTTAGTAGCTGACTTAAATTTGCCAGTAGAAATTGTTGGTTGTCCAATAGTGCGGGAAACTTCGGGTCTTGCTTTCAGTTCTCGTAATCAATATTTGACTGCAACGGCAAAAGAGCAAGCAGCGGCGTTATATCGCGGCTTGCGACGAGCTGAAGTTGCTTTCCTTGCAGGCGATCGCAATAGTAACAGTTTGATAGCACTAGTACAGCAAGAAGTGGCTATAGTCAGCACGATTTTAGTGGAATATATTGAATTGGTTGAACCGACTACGTTAATGTCTTTAGAAACAGTTGAGGAGGAAGGAATGTTGGCGATCGCAGCTCGTCTTGGGTCTACACGTTTGATTGACAATATTATATTGCGCGATCGTCAACCCATCATCGCCATTGATGGCCCAGCCGGGGCTGGAAAATCTACAGTGGCGCGTCAAGTGGCAGCATATCTAAATTTAGTGTATTTAGATACAGGAGCGATGTACCGGGCTGTAACTTGGTTAGTACTGCAAAAGGGGATTGCCATTGATGATGAGTGTGCGATCGCCGAATTAACTAACCAGTGTAAAATTGAACTTACTCCTACCCAGGATTTACAATCGTCTGTGCGGGTTTGGATTGACGGTACTGATGTTACCCAGGCAATTCGCACGATTGAGGTCACTTCTATTGTATCTGCGATCGCTGCACAAAGCGCTGTCCGTCAAGCACTGGTAAAACAACAGCAAAACTGGGGAAAGAAAGGTGGTTTAGTAGCTGAAGGGCGGGACATCGGCACTCATGTATTCCCCGATGCCGAAGTTAAAATCTTCTTAACCGCTTCCGTAAGTGAACGCGCCCGTCGCCGCCAGGAAGACTTTAACAAACAAGGTCAACCCGAAGTGAGTTTAGAGCAGCTGGAACGCGATATTGCTGAACGTGACTGGAAAGATAGTACGCGCAAAGTTTCCCCTTTGCAAAAAGCAGCTGATGCGATCGAAGTTCAAACAGATGGTTTGGAAGTGTCTGAAGTCACGGCACAAATCGTTAACTATTACCAACAGCGTTTATCTCAGTTTTAACCACCGCTATTTGCTGTCAGTTTTTTAGTTTCCAAGGGTGGTAGGTGAGTGATTATTCACTTACCATCCTTAAAACTGTATTTGAAAATAAAATAGATAATTTGACTATTGGCTATCTTCTTTAAGAACTAGCATTTGGAAAGTGTAAATAAATCTTACATTTCTTTAAATATTAAACTTTTACATTTAATTAATATTAAATCATCTCGCTTTTGACTGATTTTTCACATCGTAATTAATCCTACTAAAGATAGAAGTATGAAAGCTTTAATTGCTAAATGCTAGTTAGTTATTAGCCCTTTGCTATAAAATATTAGTCATTTTTATTTATAGTTAGGAATTGCTAGCGATTTGACTTATCACCGAAGTACTTTCGTTTCCGTCTTCACTTTATCTTCACTTTGGTAGTAGAATGACGATGTTAAGTTTTATGTTCCATGATTAAAGACATAAAACCACTAAAAATAAAAGCTATTAATTTCCCAAGCTTCTGCAATAGCTTTCAACTGGAAACCGGTAAAGAGAGGATTTCACAAATGGTATTTGTACAAGAACCACTACCCTACGACTTTAATGCTCTAGAGCCTTATGGCGTAAAAGCTGAGACTTTTGAGTATCACTATGGCAAACATCACAAGGCTTATGTAGATAACCTAAACAAGCTCACTGAGGGTACAGAACTTGCTGATAAGTCTTTGGAAGAGGTGATTAAAACTTCCTTCAAAGACTCCTCTAAAGCGGGAATCTTTAATAACGCTGCTCAAGTTTGGAACCACACCTTCTTCTGGAACTCCTTGAAGCCCGCAGGTGGTGGCGCACCTACTGGTGAACTCGCAGCCAAAATCGATCAAGCTTTTGGCAGCTTCGATAAATTCAAGGAAGAGTTCTCTAACGCAGCTGCAACTCAGTTCGGCAGTGGTTGGGCTTGGTTGATTGATGATGGCGGTACGCTGAAGGTGATCAAGACACCGAATGCAGAGAACCCTCTAGCTCATGGTCAGAAAGCACTCCTAACCTTAGATGTTTGGGAACACGCCTATTACATCGATTTTAGAAATGCCCGTCCTGCATACATTAAGAACTTCCTAGACCAGGTAGTCAACTGGGACTTCGCTGCTGAAAACTTGGCTAAAGCTTAATTAATTGCCAGTTTTGAACTGAGTGCGATGCCTCTTAGTAAGCTGCTTCCTACCTTTTGAGAATGACAAAGCTAAATGCGTCTGTGCGGCTTGTGCCAGACTATCTAAAGGAGAAGCAATAAGTTAAAGAAGTCGGAAGTCGGAAGTCGGAAGTACAGTTTTGTAACGGGGATTTAGACCCCGCCTAACATACTTGCGGCTTGTTAGAAGCCGGGGACTTAAACCCGCCGAAGTTTGTTAATTTACAAAAGTTGAAGCAGAAAGCCCACCAGCAAAGGGAGAAGTTCTTTTTAATTTCTCCCTTTTCTGTTTTCCAGTAGTAGGACGGGCATCAATACAGTTCAGTTAAGGATTTTTGGTACTGATTTTAGACCTGTAGAGACGCGAAATTTCGCGTCTCTACCAAGGTTTTTGGGCTTAACTGAACGGTATTGGGACGGGCATCGCCTAAATAAAAGTAGTGAAAATCAAAATATAAAATATATGGATAGCAAAGAACTAGCGCAATACATCGAAGCAACGAATAGCATCTCTAAACCTTGGGTATTGGTACAACTGCGCCTCAAAAAATTGCAAGAGCGTCGAGCCACCCTGACAAATGATGCCTACACCAAAGAATTAGAAGACATTTACCAAGACATGATGAATTTGGGAGAATGGTGGCGCGGTATTGAAGATGAGGTATTTTAAAGTTAGGAGTTAGGAGTTATGAGTTATCAGTTTTCCTAACTTTTAACTCCTGCACAGACACGATTAATCGCGTCTCTACTCCTAACTTTTAACGCAACCTGATGCCTCAAGCTCTCGATCAAGTCGATTACGATACTCTCGATGCCGCAAAACAACGCTTCATCGATGCCGCAAAACGCACCCTTGGCTTTGCAAGCGCCTATGGCATCGTGCCTGCATCGGGTCTGGGAGCAAGTGCTAACGCTTTCAGCTTCAACCTTGCTCCGTTTCTAGAGGCGGGGGCTAGAGAACTTTCGATGACACTTGTCCCCGAAGGACTGGGTACAGCAGACGATACCCGACCTGACGACCTTTCCGAAGAAGAAATTCGACGATTTTGGTGGAATATTGGTATCAAGATCATCTCGTGTCTTACAAACGATGCCGCAACCTCAGGTATGCAGACTATACTTCTCGGTTTATATCTGCCGTCGAGTACTCCTGAAACGATCTTCACCCCCGCCTTTCTTGATGGGTTTCTGGATGGAGTAGTTGAGGGATGCAAACGAGTTGGATGTGTGTATCTCTCAGGGGAAACTCCTCAACTAAAAACGAAGATGATTCCAGGTCGGCTCGACATCGCAGGCTCGGTTTTTGGGGTTATGCCACCTGGTGTCGCTCCCATTGATAGCTCGCGTCTGGATGCCGGAAATACCATTGTTCTTGTCGAAAGTTCGGGGCCTCATGAGAACGGCTTTACCCCACTGCGAAAGCTCGCCCAGTCCCTCCCTGATGGCTATAGAACAAAACTTCCAAGTGGGCAGGAGTTCTGGGAAGCGATGAATGCCGCTTCGTATCTTTACACGCCGCTTGTGCAGGCGGTGCTTGGTGAGGGAATTCGTCCCACCGCGATGGAGAACATCACTGGACATGGATGGCAAAAGCTGATGCGGTCGGTGAAGCCGCTCCGGTATATCATTGAAACGATGCTCCCAGTGCCGGAGATATTTACATTTGTTGAGGGTCATCTTGAGGGCGGGGCAACGACGATGCTTTCTGTGTTCAATTACGGAGCAGGATTTGCATTCTATACAGAGTCAGAGCAGGATGCAGAGAGGATTGTCATCCTTGCAAGAGAACGTAAGCTTACGGCCGTGATTGCTGGAAGGGTTGAAGCATCCCTTACCCGCGAGGTAGTGGTAGAACCGCTTGGTGTCACCTTGAAGGGAGATTCTTTTGGAATTGCGCGAGGGGTATAGTGATTCAGGAGCGATCGCTAGTTTTCTTGAAGTTATTGTAGACTGACTTATGCGATGCCTGCGGTGGTCACTGAGCCTTGGGAGAGCGTAGCCGAAGGGCGCAGCCGAAGTGTGGTCTACGCCTACGCTGAAGTCATTACTAGTTATCTAAATTAGTGTAATTACTGAGAATAATTATGTTTTTTATACGTAAAATATAGTTGGATTGCAGGCTTATTAAAGAAAATTACTCTCTTCAGTCTTGAAATGTAAGTCATTTAGCACAACTACTATAGGCGTATTTATATAAATTTATATGCAAGATTTATTACTACTTATGTTAAAAGTAGTGCAAATTACGCATGACTACTGAGGTTAAGATTTGCTAACGTAGTCTTAACATATTGAAAAATTTGCTGAGAAAGCTGAGAAAGTAGCAGCCAACACTAATTATTTAGTGCTGAGTCTTTCTCATCTGTAGATGTACCGTTTTAGTGTGTTAAAAAGATATATTTTTGTTCAGAGGGGGTTATGGTTGTAAATTTGGCCCGAACTACTGCTTCCACAGAACTTTTGAAGCAAGTATTCCAAAACATTGATGCACAAAGTTGTCCAAGGTTATTCAACTTTCACATGCACACTGTCTACTCGGATGGTAGGTTGCAGCCTAGTGCATTGATGGAGCAGGCGATCGCTATTGGACTAAAAGGGTTAGCCATCACCGATCATCATGGTATTATCGGCTATCAAGCGGCAGTTGCTTGGTTAGAAGACTGGAAGTGGAATAATCCTGGTGCAAGCACTCCTTACTTGTGGAGTGGTGTAGAAATTAATGCCAGCCTTTTGGATATAGAAGTTCACATTTTGGCTTACGCTTTTACACCAGAACACCCTAGCATGAAGCCTTATCTCCAAAGAAGGCCGACTACAGGGCAAGAATATCAAGCAAGTAACGTAATTGCTGCTATTCATGAAGCTGGGGGATTGGCAGTTCTGGCTCATCCGGCTCGTTACAAGCGATCGCTTTTTGACTTAATTCCAGCTGCGTCCCAAAAGGGCATTGATGGCGTGGAAACTTTCTACGCCTACAATAACCCTAACCC
>NZ_JAIVFR010000353.1 GCF_020829685.1 Nostoc sp. CHAB 5715
AAAGCATTTCAATTTTGCATTGGGATGGCGAATTCTTAAAAAATTGATAATTACTAAATTTTTCCCTCTTATAGCGCTTTTCAAGTAATTGAACTACACCACTCCCCACTCCCCACTCCCCACTCCCCACTCCCTACGGAGTATTCGGAATCAACCGCCCACAGGGATAAGTCGCTGTTTGCTTTTGGGCACTTTCAGCCACTGCTGCTGGAATCTGATCTGATGGTTGGGTTTTGGCTGTTAGATAGTCTTTTTGCAGTTTATCTAAAATAGCTTCTCGCCTGTCGTACACACGCTTCAGGGGACGAGGCTGGCATTTGTTCAAGACGTATGCTGTCACCAATGGTAGAGCGATCGTGCTATCGGTATAACAAACAATTGTGTTAGGTAACTCTTCCGGGTCAATTTTACCCCAACTGACAGCTTCCGATGGGGTTGCTCCAGACAAACCGCCTGTATCTGGACGCGCATCGGTAAACTGCACAAAGTAATCGTGTCCTCGTTCTTCTAGCCCCAATACTTCGTGAAGTTGCGGTTGGGTTTGTAGCAAAAAGTTTTTGGGACTACCGCCACCGAGAATTACAGCCGCACTTTTACCTCCTGATTCACGGGCATTATATGCGATCGCAGCCGTTTCATTTACGTCAATTGATGGATCTAACACCAACTGCGAACCTTCCAAAGCCAAAGCCGCCACGTTCATCCCAATTGAGCTATCTCCTGGAGAAGACGTATATATAGGCACGCCATATTCATAAGCTGTAGCAAGCAAACAGGAATGCTGTACACCCAACTGCTTTTCTACTTCTCGAACATACTTACCCAGTAAATGGTGAAACTCAGCAGTTCCCATCCGCTTCTGAAACGCTTCTCCTTGCAGAATTTTGCGGATGAACGCATCAGTTTCCAATAGCACATCGTAACCAAAGATAATGTCATAAATGCGAATAGTGCCTTCCTGGCGCAGTTTCACATCATCCAAAAACGGATTACCAGCAAAAAGTTCAAAACCCAAACCGTAGTGCATATCGTGGTAAAGATTTGCACCAGTGCTAATCATCCAGTCAATAAAGCCGTTGCGAATTAAGGGTGCAAGTGCTGAAACCCCGAATCCTGCTGGCGTCATCGCACCGGAAAGGCTAACTCCCACCGTCACACCTTCCGTTAGCACATCACGACTCAGTAGTTGGCAGATTTCCCGCAACCGCGCTGAGTTGTAAGCGGTAAAGTATCGATCAATCAAATCCACCACATTAATATCATTTGATATAGGTGTCGGTGCGATTTTTTGACCCAGCTGTTTAGACATTTTGTCACTCCCGAACAGTAAACACGCCGAATCTAATAATGTTATCTAGCTTTCAACCAAAGTGACAGCAATTTTACTAGCCCATTTCATCAAAAAACATTATCACAGATGAGATTAGGGACTTCCAGTAAAAAATATCTCATCGTAGGGTTACACAGATGTACCTACGTGTCAACTTAAGGTAAAAGCAATGCCCCGCAAGGAACTTCAGTTCCCTGCTAATAGCAAAAGTCATCAAGAGATGACTTAATACACCTAAAAATCTCTAGTCTACTTCAGTAGACTTGAGCTATTAGCCTTGAACTTTAGTTCCAGGCGGGCGAGTCAAGCCTTTAGTTAAGCTATTTTTAAGTTGACACCAATGACATCTGTGCGCCCTTACTCAACGCCTACAATTGAGGCAATCTCACCTTTTGAGATTTTGAAAATATTAAATTTAATGGAAGATTTAATAGATCGAGATAGGTGTACGCTACCTACATGGAAATGTGTCAACAGAGGACTCAACCAATGGGATATGTAATTGCTACTGCAAATATGAAAGGTGGCGTTGGTAAAACCACCCTCACTGTCAACTTAGCTACCTGTTTAACTAAAAATCATGGTAAGCGCGTGCTTGTCCTTGATTTAGACAGCCAAATTAGCGCCACACTCAGTTTGATGTCGCCTTTAGATTTTGCCAAGCGTCGTAAACAAAGTAAGACATTCAGGTATCTGATAGACCAAGTTATCAATCCAGAACCAGAAGCGAAATTGACAATTAAAGATATCATTCAATCCCAGGTTTGTAATCTTCCAGGACTGGATTTATTACCAGGAGATATCGACTTATATGATGAATTTGTTGTCTCAGAAATGCTGCATCAGCAAGCAACTGCTTTGGGTGAACAGGACTTTGAAACAATTTGGAATCGCTTTGAAAGAGTCTTGATAAATAATATTTTAAAATCTGTACGTCAAGAATATGATTTTATCCTCTTGGATTGTGCGCCTGGATATAATTTATTGACTCGTAGTGCTTTAGCTGCCAGTGATTTTTACATACTTCCTGCTAAACCAGAACCCTTATCTGTAGTGGGTATTCAACTGCTAGAAAGACGCATTGCACAATTAAAAGACAGTCACGGACATGAAACCAAAATAGATATAAAAATGCTGGGAATTGTATTCAGCATGTCCAGCGCTAACCTTCTCACTGGCAGATATTATAAACAAGTGATGCACCGCGTTGTTGAAGATTTCGGTGTAGAAAAAATTTGTAAGGTACAAATACCAGTTGATGTCAATGTTGCTAAGGCTGTTGATAGTTTTATGCCAGCTGTTTTAAATGCTCCCCAATCAGCTGGTTCAAAAGCGTTCTTTCAGTTAACTCAGGAGTTGTTGCAAAAGTTATAGCTCCAGAAGTGTTGAGTTCAATAAAGACCTAGCCCCCAACCCCTTCCGTTGTAAAGAAGGGGAGTAAGCTAATTTTTAATTTTCCCAAATCAATTAGGGTTGCTATTTATTGTGTGCAAAAATAAAAAGTGGTAATACTTAAGTGATTTTTTCGATAAGTTCAGCGTTTATACTGAAGCTATGTACAGCAATATTCGGCTATTGAGTGAAAAGGCCAGTAAATCTCGCTAAGAAACAATGCTTACTAACAATTTTGTACAGGCAGAGAAAAATCAACACTTAGTAATGCGCCTACCACAGACTCTGAGTTATCTCGAAACCTGGGGCTACCACGCGGACTATCTCCACCAGAAATTTGCGCCATGTAAGCTGTCATTGTTTCTATAGATTCCGCAAAATTAATAGTCAGTTTTGGCTGTAGTCCGGCGGCGATGAGGACAGTCATTGTTTCACCCACAGCACGAGAAATACCCAATATAATTGAGGCTATAATTCCAGAAAGCGCGGCTGGTACAACTACTTTAAAAATCGTTTCCAGTTTAGTAATACCTAAAGCATAAGATCCTTCTCGTAAAGAGCGTGGAACTGCTCGAATAGCATCTAAGCTGATAGAACCAACAGTAGGAGTAATCATTACTCCCATCATTAACCCTGCACTCAACGCATTAAATATTTCCAGAGGGATAATATACCGCACCAATGGTGTGACGAATAACAGTGCAAAGTAACCATATACTACTGTTGGTATTCCCGCTAAAAGTTCCACTGCTGGACGTAAAATTGCTGCTACTTTTGGTTGGGCATACTCACTTAAATAAATGGCAGAAGATAAACCCAAAGGAATAGCAACTGCCATTGCAATGGCTGTAGTCAAAAAAGTGCCATTAATCAAGGGCCAAACGCCAAAATGTCTATCTGCAAATAGAGGTGTCCATTTAGTATCAAGAAAGAATTGGGCAAAAGAAACTTCTTGGAAAAAACCAAATGTCTCTTGAAAGATAATTACGACAATACCAAAGGTAGTCAAAACCGAGACTAAAGCGCAAGCAAATAAAATTACGCCAACAATCTTTTCAGATATATCTTCAGATGGATTTTTATCCAGTGACTGTCTAGATAGTAGATAAGGATCATCTTGAGAATTGAGATTTTGCATAAACAGTTAAGTTTTAACTACACTCAGACTACAATAACTGCGGCTTTATTTAAATAAAGTTTGTGATTGGTTCACCGGGTTTTGCTTTTTTGAATTTTGTCCCAGTATCACCCGTAGCAAATTTTTGTTTGACTTTGACGTAAGCTTCATCTGGTAATGCCACATAACCAACGCTATCTACCCACTTCCAAGAATTTTCTAGATAAAAATCTACAAATTCTTTGACTGCTGGCTTGCTATCTAAGGATTTTTTACTGACATAGATAAACAGAGGACGAGACAATGGTGTGTAGAGATTTTTGATGACATTATCTATCGGAACTGGTTTTTCACATTTCCCTGTGGGACTTTCTACAGCAACTAGATTGAGTTTATCTTGGTTTTGAATATAGTAAGATATGCCTACATAACCTAAAGCTGATACGTCACCCGAGACTCCTTGCACAAGTAAGTTTTGATTGTGACTGGGAGTGTAATCTGTACGACCATTTTTGGCTTTGCCGGTAACAGCTTGAGTCATATAATCAAATGTTCCAGTATCGGAAGCCGGAGCATACAGTTTCAGTTTTTGGTTAGGAAATTTGGGATTAACTTGATTCCATGTCAAGATTTTGCTGTCTGATTTAGCGCCCCAAATCTTACCCAATTCTTTAATAGTTAGACATTTAGCAAAGTTATTTTGACGATTAGCAATCACAGCGATGCCGTCTAAAGCTATAGGCAACTCGACAAATTCAATATTCTTACTTTTACATTTTTTAATTTCTTCATCTCTAATGGTACGGGAAGCACCAGCTATATCAATATCGCCATTACAAAATTTACTGAAACCGCCACCAGTACCACTTGAGGCAACACTAACTTTTGCTTCAGGTTTCACTTTACCATATTCTTCTGCAACTGCTAGGGAAACAGGAAAACCTACTGCTGCACCATCAATACTCACCTGACTTTTTAATTCCTGTCCGCTATTGCAAGCAGTTATACTGCTGGCAATAAGCATTAAAAATGTCAGGAAAAAGCTATCCTTAAATCGGCTACGAAAGCTCATAAATTAACAATTGAGATAAAGTGACTCAGAATTTCTTATGTTGGCTATCTGTAAGTAGATAATGCTGCATGAGAAAATAAATATTAATTATGCTTTGCTTGCAGCTTGAACTTTATCAAAAATTGCCCCATTTCCAAAAAACTTGTTCTGGATAATATCCCAACCACCTAAATCTTGAGATGTAAATAAAGTTTTAATTGGCGGATGTTGTGAGGCTACTTCTTGAGTAACGGTAGGATTAACAGGACGATATTGTAATTTTGCAAATTCCCGTTGAGCTTCTGTTGAGTAAAGAAAATCAACAAATGCTTGTGCAACTTCTCTTGTACCGTGCTTATCGACATTTTTATCGACTATCGCTACAGGATTATCAATGGAAATATTGACTTGGGGTACAACATAAGGCAACTTCGTACCAGTTTTCTCTGCCAAAATTACTTCATTTTCGTAGTTAATTAAAACATCTCCCTCACCCTTTTGGAAGAATAAATAGCTAGCTTCACGGGCATCTTTCGTTAAAATAGGGGTATTTTTATAAACTTTAGTGACATAATCTAGCGCTGTCGCCTCATCACCGCCTGTTAGAGTTACCGAACCCCAAAAAGCCAAGAATTCCCAAATAGCAATACCAGAAGTTTTTGGGTTAGCCGCAATTACTTTCACTCCATCTTTTGCCAAGTCTGCCCAAGTATTGATGCTTTTGGGATTGCCTTGGTGGGTGACGATCGCAGCAACCGATCTACTAACAATACCACTTCTGGGAGCTTTGATTTCCCAACCTGATTTAATCAAACCCGCTTGCTGAATTTTGTTGACATCTAGGGGAAGTGCCAAATGTACTATGTCTGCTTCTTGCGAACCGGCAATGATAACAGCAGTTTGAGCGCCAGAACCTCCATAACTTTGCTCAAATGTGACGTTCTGGTTATGTTCTTGCTTCCACTTTTCGACAAATTTGGGGATTATCTGGTCATGAGCTGCTTTAGGAACAGAGAAAGAAACGAGTTTTAACTTAACATCATTTTTGCTAGCTGAACTGCTTCCAGAGCAAGAGGCAACTGCTATACTCAAAAAAGCACCTATGAGAAACAGACTCACAAAGCTTTGCACACTGTGTCTATTGAACCAACTTTTAATTGTGTGTTTGTACGAGAGTTGTATAGTCTGCAAAGCTTTCATGGCATAAGCCTGTATACCCTCACTTAAAAATTTACTTAATTGTGTCAGTTGTTGCGACTTACTCATCAGAATCACCCCTAAATATACGGTATTTGTAGGCGGATACCGTAATTAAAAAAATTATAGGATATATAGAACAATAGTTCTCATCTAGCTTTAATTATTTTTACTAAGTGAGGAGTTTCTGATCAAAGTAGTAAAATTATGATCTATAGGATCTAAGCTCTGCCCACCTCCAAAAAGCTGATTTATTTACAGCCTACATACGTTATTTCTGTATAAAATCGCCACAACAATTTGTTGCTAAGAATTCGGAAAAAAGCAGAAATTTTTCCCCCTTTTGTCCGTAAAAGACCTCAAGAAAGGTTTTACTGGGTAAAACCTGTCTCTCCTTACTAAGGAGCTACCGTGTACACACAAGTCGAATTTTTTCTTAAATCCCAAAGATTACCTACTTAATCGCAGTGATGGTTAGAGTGGGGTAAAACTAAAGCTAAAACCTTAGTAAATCAGGTTTCAGGTGAGGTTTTGAGAATTTATGCAATAAATATATTGAATTCGGGTGGTCGTTTATTAAATTCGGGTGGTCATTTATTGAATTCGGGTGGTCGTTTATTGAATTCGGGTGGTCATTTATTGAATTCGGGTGGTCGTTTATTGAATTCGGGTGGTCGTTTATTGAATTCAAGCAGTGGTTAGGGTGGAGTAAAACCCAGATTCTTGAACAACT
>NZ_JAIVFR010000354.1 GCF_020829685.1 Nostoc sp. CHAB 5715
TTTCTGGTTGTTCTTCTGTCAGACTTCGCAGCAGTGCTTCACTAGATTCCAAATAGTCATTTGGGTGCTTAGGGGTGTCATTTGGCGGCAAGAGGCTTTCGCTCTTAGTATCTTTAATGATTGCTGGTACGATGGTGCTACTAAAGTTGGGCGGTGGCGGCGGAAGTTGAGTTTGTGTTTTAGCAGAATCTGAGGTGGAAGGCACATTGAGATTATTTAGTTCCTCAATTTTTGCCATAGCTGACGCTTGGTTCTTTTGAGGATTCACGGCTAGAGAAGATGTCGGTGGTACATCAATTTTTGCCGTAGCTGGCGCTGAAGTTCCCTGAAGATTCACGGGTACAGATGTAGGCGGCACGTTAGGTTTAATTTCCGTTACTGATGACTGAGTTGTGCCCAATGTTGTACGGATAGCAGTTAACGGCTGGGGTTGACTGCTCATGTAACTTGCAACACGGGGCTGCTTTGATGCCACCAAACCATTTCGCGTGCGTCGGTATCGAGCTAACTCTTGATCTAGCGGCACCTCTAAACTCGCTAGCGCTGCTGCTAGTGCTGGTTTCAACCCAGGTGTTTTAGACGATTGAGTACCGGAATCATTCAGGGGGTTTTGAGTCATTGCCTCTGTGCCTCAAACGTAGATTGCTGGAATTAACTTTAAATATATTTGTGACAATAGTAGCGAAAATTATCTAAATAGATAGATTGGGAATTGGACATGGGGCATGGGGCATTGGGCATTAGTTATTCTCTCTCCCTCATCTCCCTCATCTCCCTCATCTCCCCCACTCCCCACTCCCCACTCCCCACTCCCCACTTTTAACGATGTCGTTTAAATCAATTAATGATATTTTAGGCGTTCTAGAAAAGCAGGCTAAATGGCAGGAGCAACCATTTCAACGCCTGCTCAAGTTTTGGCCAGAAGTTGTTGGCCCAGTGGTTGCCGCACATACTCGACCATTGTCGATTCAACGCGATGTTTTGTCGGTAGCAACTTCTAGTGCTGCTTGGGCGCAAAACTTGACTTTTGGTCGCACGTCTGTGCTTTTAAAGTTGAATAAAAAGCTGCCAACGCCTTTGGTTGATATTCGCTTCTCTACTGCTGGGTGGCAGAATCCATCTGTGGAGAGAAAACAGCAACAAACGGTTTCGCCCCATGAGCATCCCAGTTACCTTGGTGATGAGATTAGCCGCCCTGATGTTACACCCGCCAAGGATGTGGATGCTGCTTTTGGGCATTGGACAAAGATCATGCGATCGCGATCGCATGGCTTACCCCTTTGTCCCCAGTGTCAATCTCCCACCCCACCCGGCGAACTCCAGCGCTGGGAAGTCTGTTCTGTCTGTGCTGCTAAACAGTTTTAAATTGAAAGCAAATAGTTTAGTGATTATTCTTTGAGCAGAATTTATCCTCAAGTAACTTGCGGCTGCACATAAATCTAGTTTTGATTCTTGAGAAAAAATATATTTTCCTGCTAAAATATGCCTAATGTGGTACGCAAAGCAGACTATTTATCTTAAATTATATGCCTTAAGCTATCCTTAAGGAGGAAGTTAAAAGGCTAAAGAAATCAAAAGCTTTGGTTTTAGTCTTGATCCCTAATAAGTTTTAGCCAAAACCTATAGGCAACCACTTTAAGCATTATTGAAAAATATAACAAGAATATAAAAATATCCTAAAGTTTATTTTTTCGTTGGGATCGCTGAAACCTATAAAAAATAATGGCTTTTTGGCTTTTATCTGTCTTTATATATAGAAGCAAAATATAAAGGTGAAATTCAGCCGGAAACGGCACTAAAGATGAATCCAAATGAAACCCATTAAATTTTTAGCATCTGCCTGTAAATATTGCCGTCATTACCAGCCAGAGGGTCGCCGTGGCGGAACGTGTCAGCAATTGGGAGCACCAGTTCAAGCAACTTGGAAAGCTTGTTCTTTGGCGCTTCCACCTTTTGCACCATCTTGGGAAACCTTGGAAGATGCTTGGATTTTGCCAGATGCAGCCCCAGTTTTAACATCTTCTCATTCCTTAGCCCCAGATTTAGACAATGCTGTTGCCCCTGTAGAGGAAATAGCTATCTCTATATCTGAACAGGTAAAGACTAAAGCAGCCGTTATTTAGTCATCCATTATTACTGAACTGATTTTGTAATTTGCTTAAGATAAGATTTGTTTTTAAGATTTTTAGTGCTGTAAAAGTTGACATCTACAAAAATCGCACCTCCCTAAAGGGTGCGATTTTTGCAGTTTTTAAGGTAACCAAGGAAAAGAGCGGAAATCTGGTGGTCGCTTTTCGAGAAACGCTTGTTTGCCCTCAGACCCCTCTTCTGTCATGTAATAAAGTAGGGTGGCATTGCCAGCGAGTTCTTGTAAACCAGCTTGTCCGTCACAATCAGCGTTGAACGCAGCTTTGAGACACCGAATTGCGATCGGACTTTTTTCTAAAATCTCTTGCGCCCATTGAATACCTTCTGCTTCTAGTTGTTCGACTGGGACGACACAATTAATTAAGCCCATTTCTAGCGCTTGTTGTGCATCATATTGGCGGCAGAGAAACCAAATTTCTCTAGCTTTTTTTTGCCCCACAACGCGGGCGAGATAGCTAGCTCCAAAACCACCATCGAAACTGCCTACTTTTGGGCCAGTCTGTCCAAAAATGGCGTTATCGGCGGCAATGGTAAGGTCGCAAATTAAGTGTAGAACATGTCCACCACCGATCGCATATCCAGCTACTAAAGCAATCACCACTTTCGGCATGGAACGAATCAGGCGTTGTAAGTCCAGCACATTCAAGCGAGGGATGCCAGTATCGTCCACATAACCCGCATGTCCCCGCACGCTTTGATCGCCACCAGAACAGAAGGCATATTTACCATCAGTATGTGGTCCATAGCCAGTAAATAGAACAACACCAATAGTAGTATCTTCACGAGCATTACAGAAAGCATCGTACAGTTCAAAGACTGTTTCAGGACGGAAAGCATTGCGTTTATGAGGGCGGTTGATGGTGATTTTCGCAATGCCATCAGTTTTTTGATACAGAATATCTTCGTAGGTTTTGGCAGTTTGCCAGTTAATTTGCATTGATATGGAGTGCGCTGTTGTGCTTGAGAATTTTATCGCGGACGCAGGGACAAGCGATACCTACGGTGGGCTACGCCTACGCTAAAATTGTTGTCTCAAGCCTTTACAATCTGATAATTGTCTGGGTGTTGAGGAATAAAAATGCGGCGCGACTCCATCTTCTACAAATTATTTAAGCAATTTCCGGGTTTGTTGTTTGAATTAGTAGATGAACCACCCCCAGAAGCCCAAAACTACCAGTTTGAATCAGTAGAAGTAAAAGAAACGGCGTTTCGGATTGATGGAGTGTTTTTACCTCCGGCTAATGCAGTTTCCAAAACCGTCTTTTTTGCAGAAGTCCAGTTTCATAGGACTTACGCAAACTCTACGATTCTTGGCGTTCTTGGCGTTCTTGGCGGTTCGATAAATTAAGCTTTTCAGCACTTTTTGCGTAAGTCCTATTTCAGAAGGATGAAGACCTGTATCACCGCTTCTTTAGCGAATTGTTTTTGTTTCTCTACCGTAACTCTATTCGTTACGATGACTGGTTTGGGGTAATAATTTTTGCTTCTGGCAGCCTAGAACCTTCTTCCTCAACGATTCACCGCGCTTTGTTGGAAAGTGGTCAAGTCAGGCGGGTTTATCTAGATGAGTTGGGGGATTTGCGACAACAACCTTTGGGATTGGGTTTGATGTTGCTGACAAATATTACTTCTGAAACGGAAGCAGTGGAAGGGGCGCGGTTTTTGCTGGAACAAGCACGGCAACAATCGGAGCAAGCGATAATTGATTTAATAACGACGATTATCGTCTACAAGTTTTCTAACCTAAGTCGAGAGGAGATTGCAACGATGTTGGGACTGAATTTGGAAGAACCACGGGCTATTCTGGAAGCGAAGGAAGAAGGAAAGGTTGAAGGAGAAAGAACGATCATTTTACGACTATTAAATCGGCGCGTGGGTAATATTACTGATGCGCTTCTGTCTCAGATTCAAGGGTTATCGCTAGAACAGTTGGAAGCTTTAGGTGATGCTTTGTTGGATTTCTCTACTCTTGCTGACTTAGAAGGGTGGTTACAAAGTGAAGTAAGAGGGTAAGTTTTAGCCAGAGACGCAGAGAAGAAGAGCGATCGCACTCCGTAAAATAATTATGGCTACAAATAAAGTTTCTCGAAGTGAAGAAGCATTTGTAGACGCGCAAGTATATCAGAAGCGGTGGAAGAAGAAGTGCGATCGCTCGTCCTGCAACTGTTAAAACGACTATTTGGTGAAATTACGGAGGAACTTTGGAAGCGTTAGCTTTGGCGTTGTTGGAATTGAAATTGCGATCGCTGACTTGGAAGGGTGGTTACAAGGTCAATCAGTAGATTCCTAAGTTAACTTTCTCGCTTTTCTAATATCTTGAAGCTTCATATTTTCAGCAATAAGCTCTTGAGCATGAGCTTCAATTTTTGCTCGACGTGCTGGTGGGAGTTGTTCTATTACATCACTAAGTTTTGTTGCCATAACTTCATTCTCCGTTTTCTTTCAATTCATCAAGATGAGAGTCAAATCGTGCATCTGCTTTTGCAATCAGTTGCTTGTAAAATATTTTTCACTTATCCCTGCTTTGTTTCCAGCTAGGCAGAAATTCCTCAGAAATATTTAAATCAGTATTTCTACGGTTTTTATCTATCTGCAAAAAAAAGAAGATGATATTCTAACTTAATAGGATTTCTTACATGACAATTACTTTTTTTGAGTTACTGAACCCTATACTAAATAAAGAAATAGCTTTTCTTTCAAATCAGTTACAAATATCTATAGATGAAGTATATCAACTTATTTTAGATGAAGCTGAACGTAACCAAGCAGAGTGGTACTCCGACAGAGTTCCTGACCTGAACTATGAAGAGCCTGCTTGCCGACTTGCGTATTTATATATTGTTGCGGCTGCTAATGCTAGTACCTTTCAGTACGTTATAGAATCAAATAAAGATTTGCTTAATTATGTTTTAGGAATTGCCAAAGAGCGTCATGAGTTGAAAATTTGTGCCTTCGGTGCTGGGCCTGGTACAGAGCTAATGGCAATGGCAAAGTTTTTTGAGACACAAAAACTTGGAATTTCTGTTAGTGTAGATTTTCAACTACTCGACAAGGTTAAGGAATGGGCAAGCTCATGGTACGGCATAAGAGAGCAAGTTAATGAGTCATTCAAAAATCTATATGGTGCTAATCGCTCGAAATGGCCAATAATCCCATCAGGTAATCTTCTACCTTGTGATGTTACCGATTTGGATCAATTACCTTATCTTGGAAGTGTATGGGGTCAAGATATATATGTATTGAATTTTTTATTGTCTGAAATATTTAATGACAATCCTCGATTACGCTCATTTTTAACTCAAGTTGTAAAATTTGCACCTACTGGAGCAAGGTTTATTTTTATAGAAAGACGTGGTCTTATGTGGGAACAACGTATTAAAAACATTGCTAGAGAATCAGGTTTAACTCTTTCTCCCTTCATTGAGTCACGTTGTGATAGACTAGTTAGTGAAGAGCCAAGCAATTTAGGTCAAATATATGATGCTATTCAAGAAAGTAGAAAGCCGCGTTTGACTTGGAATGTTGTATACAGTATTGGCGTTAAGCAATAACCTAAAATAAAGATTTCATTTATTGAATGAAATATGATACCGATACTCAATTAAGCCTGAACCTCTGGCAGCAATCTGCACATACTTCACACTTGCAGGTAGACCAACTTTCTGTACCTGACGCAGAAATTACATTCTATCCTAGCTATTTTACAGTGGAGGAAAGTGATGAAATACTCCAGAGGTTATTTATAGAAGTTAATTGGCAACAAGACAAAATAAAATGCTATGGCAAAGAGATAGACTTACCCAGACTGACTGCATGGTATGGCGACACTGGTAAATGTTATACATATTCAAAAATTAAAATGAATCCAATACCTTGGACACCAGTGTTGTTATTAATAAAGAAGAGAGTTGAAGAGATAACCCAATTCTCCTTTAATAGTGTTCTTCTCAATCTTTACCGTGATGGCAAAGACAGTGTTTATTGGCATTCTGATGATGAGCCAGAATTAGGGAAATATCCAATTATTTATTCTGTTAGTTTTGGAGGTGAAAGAAAATTCCAACTTAGGCATAAATTCGATAAAAAATTCAAAAAAGTAGAGTTGG
This sequence comes from Nostoc sp. CHAB 5715, assembly GCF_020829685.1. Lineage (GTDB taxonomy): Bacteria > Cyanobacteriota > Cyanobacteriia > Cyanobacteriales > Nostocaceae > Nostoc. The sequence goes on from NZ_JAIVFR010000354.1 coordinate 6,255, forward strand.
TTTTAACTCATGGTAGCCTTTTAATTATGAAAGGTAAAACACAAGAATATTGGCAGCACCAAATACCTAAAACCTCAAAGCCTGTGATGCCAAGAATTAACTTAACATTTAGAATTATCAAGTGTTTGACCTAATCGGTATATCTCATACTGCTATTTAGCAATATCTAACAAGATACTTAAATACTAAATATCTGCGGCAAATCTCCTTAAATTTTCCTGTCGCCACTTGGCATCTTTTTTACGATTTGTCTGCAACTCTAAAACCCGAATTCCTGTATTTGGTAGTGGATTTAATCTTTGCTGCAACTGCTCCCAAGAAGTAATCAACTCATGCTGCACATTGTAAGTAGCGCACAACTGAGCAAAATCAATATCCTGGGGAGTACCAAAAAACTCTTCAAATGGTGGGTCAAATTTGGCAATAGGTAACATTTCAAAAATCCCACCGCCATTGTTATTGATTAACACAATCGTCAAATGTCCGACAAACTTATTGCGGATTAAAAAACCATTAGTGTCATGCAACAGCGCTAAATCCACTACCAAATAC
>NZ_JAIVFR010000355.1 GCF_020829685.1 Nostoc sp. CHAB 5715
TCTAAAATTACATCATCTAAACCCAACAACGGACGCACATCACTACCTAATGGTAGATTTTCCTGGGTAAAAATATGAATTCCGTCTACATCGGTGGGCAAACCGAGTTCCTTTAAAGAACAAATCATCCCTTGAGATGGGACACCGCGCAGTTTTGCAGGTTTAATTTTTAAATCAATGTTGGGTAAGTAAGTACCCGTAGTTGCTACTGGCACATAAATATCTGCCTTCACATTGGCAGCACCACAGACAATATTTAAAGTCTCACCTGTACCAATATCTACTTGGCAAACACTCAATTTATCGGCGTTGGGATGGGGTTGACGCTCAAGCACTTTCCCTATAACAACGCCATTTGCCCAAGTGCGGCGGTCTTCAATCTCTTCAACCTCAAACCCCGCCATTGTCAGGGTTTCGGCTAATTCTTCTGGACTAAGTTTTATCTCTACTAGTTCGCGCAGCCAATTTAGAGAAATACGCATGGAGTGTGCTTGTTTTAGGAATCGTCTTTTGCTCTTATTTTAAGGTGCAAGAAGCGATCAATGGCTACTCATCGCGCAAGGCGTACCCTTTCACTTGAACAATCCTACTACGTTAGACTGGCAAAACAATATATTACAAAAAATTGAGCTAATTAGGTAAGAGATGCGATCGTAAAGAATAGTAGTGCTAAGAGTTGCAAATATTTAAGTAGAAATTTTGAGTATCGGAAAAGAAATCATCCAATAAGTCATTTAGATTATCAGCAATTATTTGTAAAAACCCTGGAACGATTCATTTCTAAGCTCTTTGCCAAGTTTAGACTTCGTTACATATATTGATTTTTTAACGCCGACTTACTTAAAATTAGTAGCCCCAAATACTTGACTAATTAAATACTTTATTTGAGTATATATAGTAACTAGCAAACAGCATGAGGTAACTTTTAGTTTGAAACGTTTATGTTTGCAGTTAATAACAATTTTTAGAGGGGTTTAATCTATTATGATGAATCTGAAGAAATTATGTGTGTCTACCGTTTTGGCGGGTACTGCTCTAACTCTGACGAACTTTAAAATTAATGCTGCTCAAGCTGTTGGGCTTTCAAACAACTCATTTCAACAATCCAATCAAATAGTAACTCTTACTGGAAGAGATGATTTTAATGATGATTTAAAATACTTTCAACCAGAAAAAATGGTAGAGTTATATCCAAAAGATAACTACCTGATTGCTCAGGCATTCCCTCTAGCTACCAGAACTTTCTATTTAACCACTACAATAGGCCCGGATGGTTTCTTTTCTGTACGACATGGTTTGTCTAGTACATCCATTATTGGAATGGTAGTAGCCGCACAACGTAATAATGGAAATTGGCACACTATAGAAGCCACTAATATCGTTGACAATCGGTTTTGGTGGAATACTACAGATGTACAGGGATTCATTCAAGACCCTGGGTTTTTGTTTAGTCCTGTAAGAATTATCCTTTTTGTATATCCTTAGAAATGCCGTAGAGCTATATACAGGGTAAAGATATAACATGGGCTTGGGCTTGTTTTTCTCTATTCTTAACAAGCCCAGCTTTTTGCTGTGAGCAATTACCACGATTTTACGAGACTATCGATTTGAGCGTAGGCGTAGCCCGCCGTTGGCGAAGCCTCTCGACAGAGTTGGCATCGCTTGTTTTTGACCTGACCTCACCAAATCGCGTTGCTCCCGATTTGAACAATGGTTTACTAATTAGATATCAGACAAAAACCCGCTTCTGAGTTTTAGTGGCAACAGAAAATGTGGCTAGGTAACGCTTTTAAGTAACTAGAGGTAAAAACTATGAACATCCAACTTCAAGCGGAATACGAGCAATTTATACAAACCCGAATTGCTACAGGTAGATATGAAAATGCTGAAGATGTGATTGTCAAAGCATTGAAACTGCTGGAGTCATGGGAGAAGGGTTATCAGGAATGGGAAGAATCAACTAAGAAAAAACTAGCTGCTGGGCTGGCTTCTATAGAACGTGGAGATGTAGTAGATGGTGAAGTGGTGATGGCGCGACTGGAGGAGAAATTACGCAAAGCCCGTGAGACTCAAGGATGATGGAATACTTTATTGCCAAAGAAGCAAGCCAAGATTTAGATGAAATTTTGGATTATTTTTTAGTTCGCAATATCAACACTGGAGCAAGATTTATTCGAGAATTTAATAAGAAATGCCAAAACATAGCTCAATTCCCGAATATAGGACGAAGTTACGCCAAGTTTGACCCCAGGCTGAGAGGAATACCGTTGGATGGCTACATTATTTTTTATCGAGTTTTTGAAGATAGTGTTGTGATTGTGCGGGTAGTTAGCGGTTATCGGGATTTAGAATTTATATTTGCAGATGTGGACGGTGAGTAGATTTTTGAATTGTTAGAAAATTTTGGTGATTTGACGCAAAAATCCGAACTAGACGCGAAACCCAACCTACAAATATTATTAACCGAGTAGTATTGAGATGCGATCGCTTGAGATTAAAATCTCTAACTTGAATGCAGGGTAAAATGAGGAAATCTGTGTTTGCACCTTGAATACCGTTGCTTCGGCAAGTGTTATAAAACTCAAAAGCAAGTTCATAGTCTTCCATATCTAACTCAAGATTAGGAAATGCACGCAGATAATTTTTTAGCCGATTGTATTGGTTGGCGTTACGAATCCCTGAGGTATCTCTTGCCGAACAGCACCTAACAAAGCAACCCGACCATCAATGTCGTTAGCCCTTAAAAATAGTCGCATTCATAGCTGCTTATTGACATATAGCAATCCTAAATCATTCGTGAGAATTTGAGATAGTTATAACCCCCCTGTAGTCCCCCCAAAGCATCGGGGGGATGGCGTTAGCCAGGGGGTGAATTTTCTTACAACTCATTTAGAATCGCTATAGCGCTCTTTCATCACTCTCAGAAAACAATAATCGAAGCGGGAAACTGAAACTATTACTCAATCAAGGTTTGAAGCTTTATTTTCTAATAGAAATTCAAAAATGTTGCTAAAACCTGAAAATCGAAGTCTCATAAGCCTTGCAGCGATTGCTTTCTCCAAGACTGATGGAAGAGGGATAGATTTAGCGTAGGCGTAGCCCGTCGTATACATGGCTTTGAGACTTGGAAAATAAATTAAATGAGAAATGCTGATTTTTTCGTTGGTTTTTAACATTGGTTGCGATCAAGAGTAATTTAGATGCGTTTGCCTTGGCGATCGCAGAACTTGAATCTTTAAAACTCGATAAAACCTCACAAGTAATATTTTCTCACTCAATAGACTAAAAAAATCAGACTTCACTCTTTTTTGTAGTGTAATTACATTGCATTGTATTGTAGAACTCCAAAGAGGTAAATTTGCCCTATTTGATCCGAAAAATCACTCCTAAAACTGTCTCTAAAGCATTCACCATAAGGATTATCGGGCAATTTTATGAAATCTACCTCAACAATATCGAAAGAATAGACAATCCAATCTAAAGAATCGGCAATCCAATCTAAATTTTGTTCATTTGAAATGTAAATCTAATTTTGTATCCTTTTGCTAAGTGTGATGCTTGCTGTTTTTATTAGTATTTCTTTATTGAAAATGAAAGTAAAAAAATGCTTTCATTAATGTCGTTGATCTTCCTCTTAATAGAGGGATTTCAGTTTGGGTAATAGGAGTTTAATTCTAATGGCAACTTCTGACAATAGCAATCAAACTGTTGGGTCACAAAGTACTAACAACAATCCAACTGGTAATGGTAATTTTTCTTTCAGTGATGGCAAATGGCAGTCTACCGATGGCAGCAGTTTAGATGGTAGCGGTGGCTTTGGTAGCGGTGGCTTTGGTAGCGGTGGCTTCGGTGGCGCTGCTAGTGGTAGTAATACTTTCGCTTCCTTCATCGGTGGTGGCAACTCATCCACAACCAGTGAAGATGGAAAGTACAAATATAATTACGAGCGACCACTTGACGAGCGGGCCTTAACTGATACTAATAATCCGTTCAATCAACTCATTGGAGTCCTTGGCGGTGATATTAGTGCGTTAGGTGGCGGTAACAACCCCTTTGCTAGTGGTGGCGCATCTGGTGGTAACGCATCTGGTGGCGGTAACAACCCCTTTGCTGGTGGTAACGCATCTGGTGGCGGTAACAACCCCTTTGCTGGTGGTAACGCATCTGGTGGCGGTAACAACCCCTTTGCTGGTGGTGGCGCATCTGGTGGTAACGCATCTGGTGGCGGCAACCTCCCTGGTAACTTACCATTTGGCAACACTCCCCCCTCCAAGGAAAGTGGTAGCAACCTACCTGAAACTGGCAACGGTCAACCTGTACCTTATAAGAGTGACAACTGGATATCTGATATTCAAAAATTAGATGGTGCAAATGCTACCGGTAACAGTGGCCAAGGTAACGGTAACTGGCTATATGGTAGTAACAACACAACCGACGGTAATGGTAACTGGAATTTTGGTAGTGATAACACAACCAACGGTAACGGTAACTGGAACTTAGGCAATAACAACGACATCCTTGGTAATGCCAATACACTCCCTGGTAGTAACAACGACATCCTTGGTAGTGGCAACACTGCCAGTGTAAGTAACAGCAATCTCCTTGGAAACCGGATTGAAGCCAGTGGTGATGACAAAACACTCGTTGGTAATGAAGGCTGGAATTTCTCTGTTAGTGGCGAACTGATATCGCTAGGTAGTACTAAGCCTAGCCAACATATAGGAACTGATGTCAGCAGTTTACTCAGCAGTTCTGACCTTGTAACATCCGCCATGTCAAATCCAGGCTACAACAACCCAAATTATGATTTCTCTACCATAGCCTAAAACTTTATAGCAGACAGGAGCCAGTTTTTGCATCGGTAAGCCTGTCTATTGTGGGAATGGCCCTTTTTGCCAACTTGAGTTGATTACATTTTGAGTATAATACTTCTGGGTTAAGCTTTGCAGTTGACATTGCTCTCATTGAGCGGCGCAAGAATCAACCTTCTAGCACTTCAAAAATTTCAATCTGTAATTAACCCAAAAGTATTATTCTTTGAAATGTAGTCGGTAAGGTATAGAAAAAATAATTAACCGCAGATGAACACAAATACTCGTAGGGACACGGCAATGCCGTCTCCCTAATCCATATACATCATTAAAATACGATTTATGTGTGTGAGTAAGTAGCATAGACCTAGCATTGAAACAAGGTTATCGGAATATGCTGACTAAAATTATCAAAATCGTTATCTGTGGTTATTATTCTGTAATTTCTCCGAGCGGCTGCCGAACAAATGAGAAAAACTGGCGTCTGAGAGCTAAAGACCAGACTGAAGTATCAATAATGACTTTCATCCACTCCGACGCTGTTGCTTGTAGTCATAATCATCCTCGTATTCAATCGTGCCAAATAGCTCCAGAATTTTCAGTTGCTTTCGACGTTGTACATACTCTGGTAATGCCTCTTCTACAACGGCATCCTTAGTTGGATGACCACCAAGTTCGAGTAGCTCTCCTTAATTAAGTTTTTGTCAATTTCTAGATTAGTAGTCATGTGTAGATTATTGCACAAAGTAATGTGCAGAAAAAACTCATTGGAGTGTTTAATTTAAGTCAAATGCATAAAGACTATTTTCAGTAATTCGGCGCGGGTAAACGGTTTAGTCAAATATCCAGATGCACCGACTAATTTCGCTTTTACTTTGTCTACAATCCCTTTATTCCCAGTGACAAAGATGATAGGAGTCTTTTGAAATATTGAATTATTTCGTATAATCCTACACAACTCATAACCGTCGATTCCTAGCATGTTTAAATCCAACAAAATTAAATCCGGTTTGTGCCTTATAATTGACAAAACGGCTTTTAGTGGATCGTTAATAGTCACTACAGAAAAATTTTCATTTTCTAATAAACGACTAATTTCTTTGAGAATTGTAGGGCTATCATCTACAGAAACGATTTTGTGGGCTTTTTGTGCCGTTACAGTAGCAGCCGTTACTCTTTGGGAAGCAGGATTTATGTTATTTGATATTGTTGGTTCCTGAAAGTTCTCTTTTGGAGGAGGAGGAATCTGTGGTAATGGCTGAACAGGAGCTATATTCTCTTCAGAAATATCTGGGAAAGAGTTGACGATAGTACTTAGTTCTTTTTTGGTGTCAACTAGCTTTGGGATGAATTTTGACAAAAGCGTAGGCGTAGCCCGCACTTCTCTACGAGACGCTGCGCGTAGCTTGAGCTTGCTTCCCCGTAGGGGTACGGCTGCGCTCAGTGACCGTCGTAGACATCGCTCTTCAAATATCTTTGGTAATTTATCATAAGGTGGATCGGCTTCATGCAAGATAATCGCACCCCTAAGTATGTAAGGGTATAAAGTGCTAGCCAGTTGGATTTCATCTTGATTCAAAATTACGGCTAGATGACACAGGCTGAAACCTTTCATCCAATTAGTTAAATCTGGCTGGAGTTTTGGCAAATCTTTTTCTTCAATTTTGCTGTTAATCAACAGATATGGACGTTGATATGGAGAAGAGATTTGAGGAACAAAAGCTTGCCATTTTTTTAATCTTACTTGGCAATGTTCTAGAATTTTTTCTACATCTAACCTGCAAATCCTTGGCATTATATCAAGTGGTTCTGCTAATTCATAAGTACCTTCTTTAATTAGCAAAAATGATTCAATCACCTCTTGAACTAATTCTTGAATCAGCACTGCTGCTTGTGTAGAATGTAAATGTTGTTGACTAACAAGCCAGGATATAGCCTGATACTCAGGAGGGTGGCTTGTTGAATTGCTGTCATTTTCGATTAACTGAGTGTGT
>NZ_JAIVFR010000356.1 GCF_020829685.1 Nostoc sp. CHAB 5715
AATAACTTTGAGGAGATTGGTTACATTACCAAATCTATGAATCCTGCTAAATTACCCAGGCTTTATCATAATGGGGCAATTTTGTTACCGGATGCTCGTGTTTTGATTATTGGGGGAAATGCAAATCGAACAGCACGGGAAAAAGATGGCACACTTCACGTTAATATTCAGCGAGATCCCCTAAAATATTATTATAAGTTTCCCAAACTCACAGACAAATCAGGTGAGAAGGAAAAGGAATTCAATCTTGAAGAATATTACCAATCTCCTCAAAGTTATTTTATTAAGGAAGACCTTGATAAGGGAGACAAAGAACCCTTCGTCCCTTCTGAAATTTGGCAGGCAGAGATATTCAGTCCCCCCTATTTGTTTAAGCCGGGTGCTCGTCCTGAAATAGTCAAAGCTCCTGAAAGCCTCAACTATGGCAAATCTAGCAGCATCTCAGTCAAGGATGCCACAAAAACAGGTTCTGTGGTTCTAGTTAAGTTGGGTTCAGTTACTCATTCTTTCGATTATGGACAACGATTAGCAGATTTGCCGGTCGAAAATGTTGCTTTAGGGAATGAGTCTGCCATCAAATTTAGAGCACCGAAAAATGCCAATCTTTACCCACCAGGTTACTACATGATGTTCTACCTCAATGAATTAGGTAAGCCTTCCCACGCCAAGATGGTAAAGCTTGAAGTTTAAAAAGGCTCGATCAAATATCAAAAAGAAGGTTTTTTTTACTATGAAAAAATCCATTTTGTCAGACAAATCACATTCTCTCAACTATTGGCGAAATCAATAACATTTTATTATGGAAAATTTACGCGATCGCCTAGAAGTCGTAGCAGAATTACCGATTGCCCCCGGTAACATCACTTTGACGCCAGAAGGGCGAATTATTCTGAGCCTTCACCAGTTTTATAACCCTGAAATCAAAGTAGCGGAACTTACCAAAGACGATATAGTACCATTTCCTAAGTCGTCTAAAGTAAAAAATATTATTTTTGATACCGTGCTAGGAATTAAGTCCGATGCGAATGGAACTGTTTGGATGTTAGACAACGGCAACCAAAGTAAGTCAGTTCCCAAACTGGTGGCATGGGACACTCATAAAAATGAACTGGCACGAGTGATTTACCTACCACCGCCCATAACACTAGATAGTTCCTTTGTGAATGATTTGGCAGTGGATTTGACCCGTAATGTTGTCTATATTTCTGATCCAGCAGAAGGAAATAAGGCGGCTTTGATTAGGGTCGATTTGAAAACAGGGTTAGCTTGTCGCATTTTACAAGGACACCAAAGCGTAGTGCCAGAAAACATTGATTTGGTGGTTGACGGGATACCAGTGCAGATTAAGCAGCCTAATGGGACTTTAATTCGTCCTCACTTGGGTGTGAATGGGATTGTCTTAGATACATGCAATGAATGGCTGTATTTCTGTCCGATGCATGGTACTAGTATGTACCGCGTGCAGAGTGCAGACTTGAGCAATCCTGATTTGAGTGAAGCTGAATTGGGCAGTAAAATTGAACGATACAGCCAAAAACCAATTTGTGATGGCATTACCATTGATCAAGAAAACAATATTTACTTGGGAGACTTAGTACAGCTTTGCGTAAAATCGTAACGTTTTTAATGCAAGGAGACGCATTGGCATTGTTAGCCGATGCATTGGCATTGTCAGTCGATGCATTGGCATTGTTAGTCGATGCATTGGCATTGTTAGTCGATGCATTGGCATTGTTAGTCGATGCATTGGCAGTGTCAGCTGATGCATTGGCATTGCAGGGTATTGCCAAATTTAATTCGCTACGAATTAATGAAATGCTGTACTTAGTTTGCGTCAGATTAAGTAATGTACTGCTGCCCATTAATGCAGTCAGACTAGATGAGAGAACCAACCAAATCTATGTCTTGGCTGGTGAGGAAATAGAAGTGCTGATTTACCCAAACGGAAAAGTGAGGTTTTTATGACCGATATCAATCTTGCTGCAATGAGCAGAGAGCAATTGAGAGACTACGTAAAAAACCATCCACAAGACCAGGTTGCATTCCAAGCATACATGGACAGACTACAAGATGAACCTGGCATTGAGATCACTTCAATGGATCAATTTGAGCAGCTAGTCCGCGAGAAAATTAGACAATCCCAAGCGGAATGATCTGCAATAGCTCCAAAAATAAAAGCTAATGGATATTTATAAATTTGCCATTCGTCCGCTTTTGTTCAATGTGGTAAAAACCGATTCAGAGTGGTTACACCAGCAGACGATTCGCTGTTTTAGCTGGCTGTCGCAAACCCCTACCAGTTGGGTAAACCAACGCTTACAAAAATCTTTATGTCTGTACGATTCACGCCTAGAACAAAATTTGTTTGGGCTAAACTTCCCAAATCCTGTAGGGTTAGCAGCTGGGTTTGATAAGGATGGAGTAGCTGCTAGCATTTGGTCTAACCTGGGTTTTGGCTTTGCGGAATTAGGAACTGTAACTTTTCACGCACAGCCAGGAAATCCGCCTCCCCGTTTGTTTCGCTTGCCGTTGGATAAAGCTGCTCTCAATCGAATGGGCTTTAATAATCGCGGTGCCGCAGCAATGGCGGCACGTTTGGCACAGCAAAAGCAGAAGTTAATCCAGCCAATACCCATAGGGATAAATTTGGGTAAATCTAAGGTAACTCCTCTAGAAGCAGCTGCACAGGATTATCTTGATAGTTTTCGCTTGCTCAAGGATTTGGGAGACTATTTTGTTGTTAATGTCTCTTCTCCCAATACACCTGGGTTGCGATCGCTCCAAGATGCTTCTATGCTCAGTGCCATCTTGAATTTATTACAACAAGAAAATACTGCACAAAAACCTATTTTTGTCAAGATAGCGCCAGATTTGGATTGGGTTGCGATCGCCGACATTATTTCTTTGGCTAAAACCTACCAACTGGCGGGAATTATCGCCACTAATACCACTATCGGCCGTGATGGACTGAAAACCCAGGTGATTGACCAAACGGGCAAATCACCCCAGGATGAAGCTGGCGGAATTAGCGGTGAACCATTGCGCGATCGCTCCACTGAGGTAATTCGTTTTATTTGGCAGCAAACCCAAGGACAAATCCCGATTATTGGCGTTGGTGGTATCTTTTCTGCTGAAGATGCTTGGGAGAAAATTACTGCTGGTGCTAGTTTGATCCAGGTTTATACAGGCTGGATTTACGAAGGCCCACTGATGGTACGCCAGATTCTAGCAGGTTTGCTTGTCTTACTAGAACAAAGCGGCTTAAATTCCATCAACGAAGCTGTAGGTTTACAAACAAAAATTCCAAAATTCTAATTTTGAATTTTGAATACTTCGGCTACGCTCAGTACAAGTTTTGAATTTTGAATTGTTATCCTTCTTCCTCCACTGGAAAAAACTCCTTAGTTTTTTCCGAGTATAACCAGGCAATACCATCAGGGTCTTTGTTGCGACTCCACTCAGGAAACTCTGGATCGTTTCGCCGTTTATAAACCGTGCTGGAATAGACATTTAACCGTTTGGCAAGTTCAGATTGAATCAGAGAGCCAAAAGTTAACTGTTTTTCCAGCGATCGTGTAGCTGACTCATGGGTTGTCTGTGGTGGTGATTCGGTTTCTGGTTCCTCCTGTGGGGTTGGTGGTGGTGCTAGGAGCGAACGCGCAGTTTTAGTAACTGGTTGAGCGGGAAGTTCTTTAACAGGCTCACTACTGTCAAGAATATTGCCGAGAATGCTGGCAGTTATAAAGTAATAAGACTGCTCCGCATCTTCGGAGTTCACTATACTAGCGCCAAATTCCGAGGCTTTACTATCCAAGTAGCGTTTTGCCATTGTTCCAGTAAAATTGCCCCTTATTGCCAAGTCCATTGGCGTAAGTCTGCCTTGATTTTCCCGAACTAACTGATGAAAAATTGGGTTAACTCGATAAGTCCACTGTTGCCATTGATATTCCTGCCAAAGCTTGAAGCCAATTACCAGCACAATTACCGCCAGTAAAATTCTCCATGTGGTAACTAGGAAAATAATCAAAAACGAGATGGGCAAAAGTAGAACGAGAAAAGCCTTGCCGTTACCTTCTATGGGTTTCTCACTCATGCCGATTTTTGCCAAGTGAATTTTGGGAAATAATACTATCTATATTGGCAAAAATTAGGACACTTTTTTGTATCTTTTGGCAAAGTTGCCGCAAATTTGCCGGCAAAACCTTTTCTTAGTGAGTGTTATAACCTTTTAAATCTGCAACTTATCTCAGATTGGTCTGCGATCGCACAAAACTTTTTTACCAGAGAAAATAAGAGGGTTTTTGACTCAACTAAGAACTCTAAAAATTAACTTGCCAACCCCTTGCCAACACATAATACATACACTACATTTTCCCAAGGACGCTTAACCCACGAAATGGCTGCGCCTGTGGGCAAAATGAACAAGCTTGCTTGGCAGCTGCTATTTCAGGAAATGCCAATAGGTGCAATGCTGCGTAACTTGGGTTCTTTAACTGAACTGGGTCTGTTGCGAACTGATGAAAACGCTAATTTGCTGCAAGTGGAAGTAGTTCTTAATCGCAGAGAACATCTGCCTAAAGGTCGCATCCATCCGATTGATGTTTTGAAAGCACTCAAAACTTATGAATCTGGTGGAACATTAGGACGCAGTAAGAAAACTTGGAACCAAGTTCCTCGGATTGTGGACATTTTAGAAAAAGCGGTTGAACTGTCTTTTGATGTTGTGCAACCCACAGGTAAAGTGTTCATGCACGCGGTGGATGTTTCTGGTTCTATAGGTAACTTGGTTGCAGATATGGGACTGACTTGTTGCGAAATTGCCACCACAATGGCACTGGTGACAGCAAAAGCAGAGAAAAACTACATGATTCGCGGCTTTGCTACCGAATTCCGTGAATTAGAAATCACCGCCAAAGATAGTTTTAGTTCTTTACCCCACCCCAAACCCCTCCCCAAGGCATCGGGGAGGGGCGGTTTTGGCTTTAGACAAAACCGGGGTGGGGTAACGCGAAGAGTGATGGTAAGTGAGTAAATTCAAGATCATGTCTTGACAAGGGTTTTACATTAAGTTGACACCAATGCCTACTCCCTACTCCCTACTCCCTACTCCCTACTCCCCAATTTTCCAAACAACTTGGCTACTTTATCTAAATCCTTGTCTCCAGGTGCGCGTTCTACACCACTAGATAAATCAACGCCGCTAGGACTAACCTGACTCAGGGCTTCGAGAATATTATCTGCTGTTAGTCCCCCAGCTAAAAACCAAGGGCAATTGGGGTTAAATTGCTCTAGCATTGTCCAATCTAAGGTTTTGCCTGTACCACCCAGTTGTTGGGGATGATAAGCATCAAGTAGTAAAGTATCTACGTAATTTCTGTAATTAGCCACTGTGTCAAGATGCTCAAGACTCCGAACTCTCAGTGCTTTAATAATTTCGACATTGGGTAAAGCTTGACGTAATTGGTCGCAAAAATCTGGTAATTCATCCCCGTGTAACTGGACACCAGTCAACCCAGAATCAACAACTATGTGACTGATTTCGCGGATACTAGCGTTGGCAAAAACACCAATTGTGTCAATATTAGCCGGGAGTTCTGCTACTGCTGCCCGAATTTGGGATGTAGTCACGTAGCGAGGTGAGGTTGGCACACAAATAAATCCTAGTGCCGTTGCGCCCAGAGAGGCGATCGCTATAGACTGCTGTGGTTGAGTAATGCCGCAAATTTTAACGCGCATGAAAATTTAACAAATTTAAAATAATCAACAAAGTCTAAACTATCCGAAAAACTTTTGTACCTTGGTAATTTTATAATTTTGTAGGTCTACATTTTAGGAGACAAAAGCTTGATTTCATCTATTTTACTACCAGCAGCTGCAACTGTTCCCGCAACACCTGCGTGGAATCCTACAGTAGGCATCATCATCAGCATCAGTAGCTTAGTAATTCTTTTGCTAAGTACTAGGATTGAAAAACCCCTAGTTGGCCCCAAGTTACCTATCCTGCCCGTCAGTATTCCAACATTCGTTGCAGCGATGGCTTTTGGTCATATTATCGGCATTGGCATCGTTTTAGGACTGACTAACATCGGTCGTTTGTAGTTTTGCGATGATCGCGGCGTCGCTTGTAACACCGCAATCAATACAAAACTCCTAAAAACGATTTTGGTTCTTTCTTCAGCAACATAACTCATGAGCATTAGCCACTCAGCCTTTGTGTAGTCACTCTAACTGAGGGGGGAGGTATTAACCTTCCCCTTGAGAGACGATTCCAACTACTTCATCAACAGAGAATTTATATGGCTTTAGAAACGGGATTAATCCCCTCTCTAAGGCTTATGTAAGTTAATTTATGCAGGAGAAAGAACCATGATGTCATCAATATCGGCACTGATACCGTCTTAGGATTGAGTAATCTCGGCATTATCTAAATTTTATTTTTTCCATCTAACACACTCAAGAGGACGGGCAGTTCTTGCTGGCAGCAGGGAGCAAGAGAGAAGAGTTTTCCCGTCTGCCTTTTTTCAATGCCCAATGCCCAATGCCCCATTCCCCATTCCCCATTCCCCACTTCAGAGCTTTGCTCACAGGTATTAATTGTCTATTCTAGAAATAAGAGCATTTCGTAACTCGACACTATTGAATAGATGCTCAGAAATATAGGACTAATATTTGATTTCTGAAAAAGCTCGGTACAACTCGAAAAGCCTAATTCCTTATTCCCTACTCCCTACTCCCCACTCCCCGCCTACGTAAATAATTTCAAAAATCAAATACGATTCC
>NZ_JAIVFR010000357.1 GCF_020829685.1 Nostoc sp. CHAB 5715
GTGTGTTTACCGGATGGACAGTTATTAGGAGTAGGCATTAGTTCAATTGATATTACTCAACTCAAACAAACTGAGCAAGCACTGCAAGAAAGCGAAGCGAAGTTTCGCAGCGTGGTTGAGTCCAATATGATTGGTATTGGCTTTTGGCATAGAGACGGCAGGATTACAGACGCTAACGATGCCTTGCTGAATATGGTGGGTTATTCTCGTGAAGAATTACTTGCTGGAACACTTCGTTGGCAAGACCTAACTCCTACAGAGTACGTGCCACTTGATAAGCAAGCACTGACTCAATTTCAAGACAGTTCCTTTTGCACACCATATCAAAAGGAATATGTCCGTAAAGATGGCTCACGCTTTCCGATTTTGGTAGGTGGTAGCCATTTTGAAGGGACTGTAGATGGAGGAGCTTTCTTTGTTCTCGATATTACAGAGCGCAAGCAGGCTGAAGAAAGACTTCGCTATATCGCCCAAACTAGTAGTTTACTCTCTACTTCGCTAGATTATGAACAAACCTTAGAACAGATCGCCAAAATCTCAGTTCCCCAGCTTGCTGATTGGTGTAGCGTTGACATTTTAAATGAAGATGGTTCCATTCGCCGCCTACCCATTGCCCATACAGACCCATCCAAAGCGGAGTTGGCGCGTAAACTTCAGGAGTATGCGACAGATTACAAGGGTGCAAGTGCAATTACTAGAGTACTGCAAACCGGGCAAAGTGAATTAATCTCAGACATATCTGACTCGCTATTAGTGGCAAGTACTCAGAATCAGGAACACTTAGAACTTGTTCGGCAATTGCGGATGAAGTCTGTGATGATTGTGCCGTTAATTGCACAAGGGCGAGTCTTCGGCACTATTAGCTTTGTCACCGCCGAATCAGACCGTCGCTACGATCGCACTGACCTAACTTTAGCAACAGAGATTAGCCATCGTGCTGCCTTAGCAGTGGAAAATGCCCGACTTTATCAAGATATCCACCAGACTTTAGTCCATTATGCCGAATCTCTATCTCTTCTAGATGCGCTCTTAGGTGCTGCTCCCGTTGCTGTATGCTTTTTAGATCGGGAACTGCGATATATCCGAATTAATCAAGTTTTCGCTGACATTAACGGTTTGACTATAGAAGAACATCTAGGATGCAAATTTGGGGAAGTTTTACCAGCGATGGCGGCTAAGGAGGAGCTACAGTTACAGCGCGTCTTGGATACTGGAGAACCCCTGCTGAATATAGAAATCAGTGGTGAGACAAGAGAACAACCAGAACGTTACGGCTACTGGCTGGGCAACTATTACCCGGTCAACAACGCAATGGGGGAAATCATAGGAATTGGAATTATTTTAGTAGAGGTGACAGCAGCAAAGCAAACAGAAGTTGCCTTACGGGAAAGCGAAGAAAGGTTCCGGGCAATGTTCAACCAAGCAGCTGTCGGCATTACTTTAGTAGCTTTGGATGGACGATTTATTCAGGTTAATCCTGCCCTATGTGAAATTACTGGATATAGTCATGAAGAGTTAATCCAATTAAACTTTCAGGAAATTACCCACCCTGACGACTTAGAAATTGATTGGGAAAATACTCGGCGAGTTTTAGCAAAAGAAATTAGTGGTTATTCCCTAGAGAAGCGCTACATCCGCAAAGATGGTTCCATTGTTTGGGTAAATCTAACTTCATCAGTAGTTTGGGATGCTAACGGACAACCAAAGTATGCATTAGGTATTATTGAAGATATTAGCGAACAGCAAGCTGCGCTACGCGAACGCAAACAAGTTGAAGCCACACAACAATTTCTAGTCGAAGCCAGCACCTTACTAGCTGCCTCATTCGATTATGAAATCGCTTTGAAAAGTGTGGCTAATCTAGCAGTTCCAACCTTAGCTGACTGGTGTATTGTAGATGTTTTCCAGGAAGATTGGTCAAGTAAACAAATTGCGATCGCAATTGCCGATCCCACAAAACAGAATATATTAGACGAAATCCAACGGCGTTATCCACCCAAAACTAGAGTAAAACAGCTTGTGCAGCAGCTAAGGCTAGGAATATCTGCCTTTTACCCCGAATTATCTGACTCTAATCTTGTACAGATGGCTCAAGACGACGAACATCTGCAATTGCTGCGAAGCCTAGATATTTGTTCTCTAATGGTGATTCCAGTTCGTTCTCGTGGGCAATTATTTGGAGCAATCTCTTTTTTTACAGCCGAGTCGGGTCGGCACTACCAACAAACAGACTTGGCTTTAGCAGAGGATATTGCTCGTCGGGCGGCAATAGCGATCGACAACGCAAGATTATACCAGGAAACTGAACGGTCTGTCAATCGCACGCTACTTTTACAAAGAATAACTGCTGCCCTCTCAGAAGCCCTAACTCCCCAACAGGTAGCTGATGTAGTGGTAAACCAAGGGATTGCCGCCTTGCAAGCCACTGCTGGTTCCGTTACCTTACTTACTGAGGGAGATACTACCCTAAAAGTTGTACAAGCAATTGGTTATCCGCAATCACTCATAGATGCTTGGACAACTTTTCCCATCACTGCACCTAACCAAATAGCGGAAACAGTCAGAACTGGGCAGCCGATTTTTTTAGAAAATTTAGCAGCCATGATTGCTAAATATCCAAACTTAGCAGATGTTGTGGCTCTCACAGGGAATAATGCCTGGGCTTCCATTCCCTTGGTAACAGAAGGCAAAGTAATTGGGGCACTGGGATTAAGCTTTACCACTGGACAAATATTTAAAGAAGAAGACCAGAGATTTATGTTGACACTGGGACAACAGTGTGCACAAGCGATCGCCCGCGCTCAACTTTACGAAACCGAAAAAACTGCAAGGGCGCAAGCCGAGACAGCCAACCGAATTAAAGATGAATTCCTCGCTGTCCTTTCCCATGAACTTAGAACTCCCCTAAATCCGATTTTAGGATGGGCAAAGTTACTCAGAACCCGCAAGTTTGACGAAGCCACTAGAATCCAGGCATTGGAAACAATCGAGCGTAATGCCAAATTACAAACCCAACTTATTGGAGATTTACTTGATGTTTCGCGGATTTTACAAGGGAAAGTCAGGTTAAATCTCTATGCAGTGGATTTGAAAGTAGCGATCGCAGCTGCACTAGAAACGGTGCGTTTAGCAGCAGAAGCCAAATCAATTGAAATAAAAACGGTGTTAAGTCATGATATCGGCAAAGTTTTGGGTGATGGCGATCGCTTGCAACAAGTGATGTGGAATCTCCTCTCCAATGCCGTTAAATTCACACCCACAGAAGGACGAGTAGAAGTGCGTCTAGAGCAAGTTGGGTTAGATGTCCAAATCCAGGTGATTGATACAGGTAAGGGAATCATGCTGGAATTTTTACCCTACGTCTTTGATTACTTTCGACAAGCAGATGCCAAGACAACCAGGATATTTGGCGGACTGGGATTAGGACTAGCAATTGTGCGTCATCTAGTAGAACTTCACGGTGGTACAGTTCAGGCAGAGAGTCTAGGAGAAGGACTAGGGGCAACATTTACAGTCAGACTACCTTTGCTCAAAAATTCTGAGTTGCGAGTTGAGAGTGGTGAGGCTTCTCAAGCAGAAGTTAGTACTGACGACACATTACTTGCTGGAGTCCAAATCTTGCTTGTGGACGATCAAGCTGATGTGCGAGAGTTTTTTAGCTTTGCGCTAGAACAATATGGGGCAACTGTAACATTAGCTGAGTCAGCAAGTGAAGCGCTGGAAATACTAGCTCAATCAAAGCCAGATATCCTGTTAAGCGATATTGGAATGCCTGTAATGGATGGCTATATGCTGCTGCGCGAGGTAAGAAAATTACCGCCAGAACAAGGTGGGCAAATTCCCGCGATCGCTTTAACTGCTTATGCTGGAGAAATTAACTACAACCAAGCAATGGCAGCAGGATTTCAAAAACACCTACCGAAACCCGTCGATCCAGTGGATTTAGCTACAGCGATCGCTAATCTTATCGGATAGAATCAGCCTTAAGCTCATCCCACCCCTAAAAGGAGTGGGATTTCGCGTCATTTGTCATTTGTATCTTTTTTTGACAAAGCGCAAAGTGCGGTCTTGGGGTCTCCCCTATGGAGCAACTTTGCAATCTTATGACTAGTGACTTTAGGACGGGGGCGGGGGCGACTATCCTCCCATACATTGAAGTTCGGGGGCTTAAGAGTCGCCATTCTGTGAACTACCCCACCCGGCATAAAGTTTAAACTGGCTTTAAACCCAGCAAATGCAAGTTTTAATTGATAGTCATTTCCTCCAGCAAGAACTGCCCAAAGGCGGAGCATCTCCGGCTTTGCTCTTACAGCGCTTTTCAAGTAATTGAACTACACCACTCCCTACTCCCTACTCCCTACTCCCCATTCCTCGTCTCAGTCGTGGTCTAAATACCTGAAAACTGCTCTAACTCCTGCCTTTCTTTGTAAGTAATATTAAGTGATCTGCAAAAACCAAGACTTTTTTTTGATACTATTTAACATCGGACTCTTGAAATACTGATTGACGTATGAGCAAAAGTACCCTGTTTGATAAAGTTTGGGACTTACACACCGTTGGTACACTTCCCTCAGGGCTAACGCAACTATTTATCGGACTTCACCTAATTCATGAAGTCACCAGTCCCCAGGCTTTTGCTATGTTACGCGAGAGGGGTCTAAAAGTACTGTTTCCACAACGTACCGTCGCCACAGTCGATCATATTGTGCCAACAGAAAACCAGGCGCGTCCCTTTGCCGATAACTTGGCAGAAGAAATGATTCAGGCGCTTGAACAAAATTGTCAAGAAAATAACATAACTTTTTACAATATTGGTTCTGGTAGTCAGGGTATAGTTCATGTGATTGCTCCAGAACTCGGACTCACTCAACCTGGAATGACGATCGCTTGTGGAGATAGTCACACTTCCAGTCATGGGGCATTTGGTGCGATCGCATTTGGTATTGGTACTAGCCAAGTCCGGGATGTTCTCGCTTCTCAAACCCTCGCCCTATCCAAACTGAAAGTCCGCAAGATTGAAGTTAACGGCACTCTCAACCTTGGAGTTTACGCCAAAGATGTAATTTTACATATCATCCGCTCACTTGGTGTTAAAGGTGGCGTGGGCTATGCTTACGAATTTGCAGGTACGACATTTGAGCAAATGAATATGGAAGAGAGGATGACTGTCTGCAATATGGCGATCGAAGGCGGTGCTAGATGCGGCTACGTTAATCCCGATCAAGTCACCTACAATTACCTCAAAGGCAGAGATTTTGCACCCATTGATGCAGATTGGGATAAAGCAGTGGCTTGGTGGGATTCCATCAAGAGTGATGCTGATGCCCAGTACGATGATATAGTGCTATTCGACGCTGCGGAAATTTCTCCTACCGTCACCTGGGGGATTACTCCCGGTCAAGGTATCGGTGTTAACCAGTCAGTGCCTCAACCGGAAGAACTGCTAGAAGAAGACCGATTTATTGCCGAAGAAGCTTACCGTTACATGGATTTATATCCTGGTCAACCGATCAAGGGCACTAAAATAGATGTCTGCTTTATTGGTAGTTGCACTAACGGTAGGATTAGTGATTTGCGAGAAGCGGCGAAAATCGCCAAAGGTCGCCACGTTGCAGAGGGAATCAAAGCTTTTGTTGTCCCAGGTTCTGAAAAGGTGAAGGAAGAGGCGGAAGCGGAAGGACTGGATCAAATTTTTCAGGAAGCCGGATTTGAGTGGCGGGAACCGGGATGTTCTATGTGTCTAGCTATGAACCCCGATAAGCTACAAGGAAGACAAATCAGCGCTTCTTCCTCCAATCGCAACTTTAAAGGAAGACAGGGTTCCTCTTCCGGTCGGACATTGTTAATGAGTCCGGCGATGGTCGCTACAGCTGCGATTAAAGGCGAAGTCTCTGATGTGCGCGAGTTGCTGTAATTTTGGGCATGGGGCATTGGGCATTGGGCATCGGGCATTGGGCATTGGTTATTAATTCTTCTCCCTCATCTCCCTCATCTTCCCCAGTCCCTTTTTAATTGGTCATTTGTAAAAACTAACAGGCAGTCATTTAGGTGATAGATAAAGTTATGGTGAGTGAAGTTAAAACAGTTTCAGGACGCGGTATACCTTTAGTGGGTAATGATATAGATACTGATCGCATCATTCCTGCGCGATATTTGAAAGCCGTTACCTTTGATGGGTTAGGTGAAGGCGCATTTATTGATGACCGGACAGCACTTAAAGGTGAACATCCCTTTGACCAACCCCAGTACCAAGGGGCGAATATTTTAATAGTCAATAGAAATTTTGGCTGTGGTTCATCACGGGAACATGCACCCCAAGCGATCGCAAAATGGGGAATCCAAGCTTTGATCGGTGAAAGCTTCGCGGAAATCTTTTTTGGTAACTGTGTGGCAATGGGCATACCTTGTGTGACAGCCGATGCTGTTACTGTCAAACAACTACAAGATTTAGTCGCTGTCAATCCCCAAGCCGCCGTGACAGTGAATCTGGAAACCAGAAGAGTGCAAATTGGTGATTACACCGCCTCAGTTGCGATCGGTGAAGGGACAAGAAGCACATTTATTTCTGGAACTTGGGACGCTTGCGGTCAGTTGGTAGCCAATGCTGACCAAGTTCGGGTAACGGCTGCAAAATTACCCTACGTAAGTTCAATACCTTCGCCAAAAATAAATAGGGCGTTCTGTAGTAAAGTTGTTGTTTACCACAACGACAACTTCCAGTCTACAGAACGCCCATGCTAGATATAGTAACACTTCTTTTAAGTTTAGAAGTTGAT
>NZ_JAIVFR010000358.1 GCF_020829685.1 Nostoc sp. CHAB 5715
CCAGTTCAAAGGCTCAACTTCCCAGTTCAAAGGCTCAACTTCCCAGTTCAAAGGCTCAACTTCCCAGTTCAAAGGCTCAACTTCCCAGTTCAAAGGCTCAACTTCCCAGTTCAAAGGCTCAACTTCCAAGTTCAAAGGCTCAACTTCCAAGTTCAAAGGCTCAACTTCCCAGTTCAAAGGCTCAACTTCCCAGTTCAGAGGCTAGTAATAAATACAAGATTCCCCTTGACAGCGCTACTCCCAGTACGGTTCGGATAAGATACTTTGTCTATCGATAATGCTTGTAGAGACGTTGCAATGCAACGTCTTTACACACCACAACACCCCACTAATAACCTTAACCGAACCGCATTGGCGCTACTCCTAACTCTATTCATAAACAAGTGGCAACTAACTTCAAAGCTAGACGGCCAAATCCTCGTTCTGGCGATCGCCGCCAAGCACGTAAAAAGGCCAAAACAAGTAATAAGTGGCTGTACTTAAGGGCAATGAAAAATGCTTTTGTCAAGCTCAACCCTAAGTATGCAATCAAAAATCCAGTGATGTTTGTAGTTTGGGTGGCAACAATCATCATCCTATTGCTAACAATTGATCCCAACCTATTTGGCCCAGCCCTCCAAAAGAAGCCGCAACTGTTCAACGGCTTGTTATCGGGGATTTTATTCTTTACAGTTTGGTTTGGCAATTTTGCTGAAGCAATTGCAGAAGGGCGGGGTAAAGCCCAAGCCGATGCATTGCGATCGACGAAATCAGAAACGATCGCCAAAAAACTTGCTGCCGACGGCACAATTACTGAAGTTTCATCCACCACCCTTAAACAGGGCGATAACATCTACGTCATTGCTGGCGATATCATTCCGGCCGATGGCGAAGTAATCATGGGTGTCGCCTCAGTGGATGAATCGGCAATTACTGGAGAATCCGCACCAGTATTAAAAGAATCAGGTTCCGACGTTGCCAGTTCCGTCACTGGTGGGACGCGGATTATCTCAGATGAGCTAATTATCCGCATCACTAATGACCCAGGTAAAGGCTTTATTGACCGGATGATTGCCTTAGTGGAAGGGGCAGAACGCAGCAAAACACCCAATGAAATTGCTCTGACAGTATTGCTGGCAGTTCTCAGCTTAGTCTTTTTGTTAGTCGTGGTAACTCTGCCCGCACTTGCTTACTATGTCAACAGTCCAGTTAGCGTGCCAATTTTGATTGCCCTATTAGTAGCATTAATTCCTACAACCATTGGCGGCTTACTAAGTACCATCGGCATTGCTGGGATGGATCGAGTTGCCCAATTTAACGTCATTGCCACCTCAGGACGAGCAGTCGAAGCTTGTGGAGATGTCAACACTTTAGTTCTTGACAAAACAGGTACAATTACCCTCGGCAACCGTTTGGCGGAAGAGTTTATTCCTATTAACGGTCATTCAATGTCGGAAATTGCTAATGTTGCGTGGGTAGCTAGCGTCTTTGACAATACACCAGAAGGTAAATCCATTGTCCGACTGGCAGAAAAGTTAGGCGCACGGTTTGATTTTGACTCCACTCAGGCAGAAGCAGTCGATTTTTGTGCCAAAACACGCATGAGTGGCACTAACTTGCCTGGTGGGTATGAGGTCAGGAAGGGAGCAGTAGAAGCCATTCAAGAATTTGTCCGTTCCCGCAACGGACGCGAGACACCAGAATTGGATGCTACCTACGAACGAGTTTCTCGCTTGGGAGGTACACCTCTAGCAGTCAGCCTAGATAACGAAATCTATGGGGTTATTTATCTTAAAGATATAGTTAAACCTGGTATCCGCGATCGCTTTGAGCAACTGCGACGGATAGGAGTGCATACCATCATGTTAACTGGAGACAACCGGATTACAACTTCTGTCATTGCCAAAGAAGCAGGAGTTGATGACTTCATCGCCGAAGCCACACCAGAAGACAAAATCAGCGTCATTAAGAAAGAACAAGCAGCAGGTAAACTAGTTGCCATGACAGGAGATGGGACTAATGATGCCCCAGCATTAGCCCAAGCTAACGTCGGCGTTGCCATGAATACAGGGACGCAAGCTGCAAAAGAAGCCGCCAACATGGTAGATTTGGACTCCGATCCCACAAAACTGATCGATATCATTAGTATTGGCAAACAATTGTTGATTACTCGCGGGGCCTTGACGACATTTTCTATCGCTAATGATATTGCTAAATACTTAGCGATTATCCCAGTGATATTTGTCGCCGCTAATTTGCAAAGCTTGAATATTATGAATTTGACTAGCCCTAATTCTGCTGTTCTATCAGCACTGATTTATAATGCTTTGATTATTCCCGCTTTGATTCCGTTGGCATTGAAGGGTGTACGGTTTAGGCCGCTAACAGCTAATCAGCTAGTGCAACGCAATATCTTAATTTATGGCTTAGGTGGGGTGATTGCGCCATTTATCGCCATTAAGTTGATAGATTTATTGATTACAATTTTGGGCTTGGCTTAAAGACAATGAGAAGGAGTCAGAAGACAGAATTCAGAATTCAGAATACCCCAGCAGTCAAGTCAGGGGTAACAGTCACGGAAAGAATTTTTTCTTCTCCACGATAGCGACACGGAGAGCGAGTCTTCTCCCAAGGGGAGCCACTGCGGTCTTGGGGTAACGCCTAAGTGGAGCAAGTGGCGTGAGACGATGCCGCGCAACGAGCGTCTTAAAATCGCTTGCTCTAAACCTCCCTTGGACATCCAGGAGCTACAAATCCATGCTGGATTCTGGCTCCTGAATTCTGAATTCTTCTTCAGTAAAAAATAAAATATTAGCAGCAATTGGAAAAATATTATGGCTATTATTCGAGAAACTATCAGAGCAATTTTCATAACTCTAATGCTTTGGTTATTGACTGCAATCATCTATCCTCTGATAATCCTTGTAGTGGGTCAAGTTCTTTTGCCCTACCAAGCTAATGGCAGCATTATGCGGAATCTAAATAATGAACCAATTGGTTCAGCTTTGATTGGTCAAGTGTTCACATCTGAGCGATATTTCCATTCTCGTCCCAGTACTGTTAGATATAGCCAAGGCAAAAAAGCCAAGCCAACTGGCATATCTGGAGCCAGCAATCTCGCTGCTAGCAATCCAGAACTACTCAACCGGATTCTAGAAGAGGCAAATCAATTGCGAGACGAAAATCTTCAACCGATCGCTGATATAATTTATACTTCTGGTTCTGGGTTAGATCCGCATATTTCATTGAGAGCAGCACGGCAACAATTGACGCG
This sequence comes from Nostoc sp. CHAB 5715, assembly GCF_020829685.1. GTDB lineage: Bacteria > Cyanobacteriota > Cyanobacteriia > Cyanobacteriales > Nostocaceae > Nostoc. Next base: position 3,254 of record NZ_JAIVFR010000358.1, read on the forward strand.
GGTTGCTAGTGCGCGGGGAGTAAAAGAAGATGAGATCCTACGTTTAATTAATAGGTATACTGATGGGAGATTTTTATGGATTTTTGGCGAGCCAGGAGTAAATGTTCTCAGATTGAATTATGCTCTTGACGTGCAAGATTTTTCTCGTCAGCCAAATCAGTAAATGGGCATTTGTCATTTGTCATTTGTCATTTGTCATTTGTCATTTGTCATTTGTCATTTGTCATTTGTCATTTGTCATTTGTCATTGGGCATGGATTATTCTCCTTGTCCCCTCATCTCCCCCAATCCCCAGGGCTATTTCGTTCTAAACATAAACCGCCCAGAACTAAAGTTCACAGGCTTTTAGCTTAAGTCCACTAAAGTGGACTAAAAGCCGTTCTTAGTCGTCTTTAGACGAATGAATGCTATTAGCCTCAGAATTTATTCTGAGGCGGGCTAGATGAGAATGAAATAGCCCTGCCCAATCCCTACTCCCCACTCCCCACTCCCCACTCCCTATTTTAAAATGTCAGATAATAGTAAGACTGGTTCAGCTGGCACTCCTTTAAATTCTGGAAGTTACTCGCTTTATCCAAGACGACGACGGGGCAAGCATAAAATATTTATTGGCATGGCTCCAGGAGTAGGCAAAACTTACCGGATGCTGGAAGAGGGACACGCGCTTAAACATGAAGGGCTTGATGTCGTTGTTGGGCTTTTAGAAACCCACGGACGCAAGGAGACAGCTGAGAAAGCAGAAGGACTGGAGATTGTACCCCGCAAACAATATCCTCGCGGTAAATTGACGCTGACGGATATGGATACAGATGCGATTTTAAAGCGATCGCCCCAATTAGTCTTAATCGATGAACTTGCCCATACCAATGTCCCTGGTTCCCCACGCGAAAAACGCTACGAAGATGTAGAAGTAGTTTTAGCAGCAGGTATTGATGTCTACTCCACGATGAATGTCCAACATTTGGAAAGTCTCAATGACTTAGTAGCCAGAATTACTGGGGTGGTAGTCCGTGAGCGTGTTGCTGATAGGATTCTGGATGACGCAGATGAAATAGTAGTAGTAGATGTCACACCGGAAACCCTGCAAGAAAGGTTATTAGAAGGCAAAATTTACGCACCAGAAAAAATCCAACAATCCCTTGAGAATTTTTTCCAACGCCGTAACCTGATTGCTTTGCGGGAATTGGCTTTGCGCGAAGTAGCAGACAACGTAGAAGGAAATGCGATCGCTACTACCCCCAATGGGCAATTTTGTAATATTCACGAGCGGGTTTTGGTGTGCATATCCACCTATCCCAACTCAGTGCAGCTGTTACGCCGGGGTGCGAGGCTAGCTAACTACATGAACGCGCCACTTTATAGCTTGTTTGTCGCCGATCCAGAACGCTTCCTCACCAAGGAGGAAAGCTTACACATCTACACTTGTGAAAAACTCTGTAAAGAATTTGAAGGTACTTTTATTCGTGTTACCAACAGTAACGTAGCTAATGCGATCGCTGAAGTTGCCGAGAAATATCGGATTACCCAAATTGTAATCGGAGAGAGTCAGCGATCGCGCTGGCAAATGCTCCTCAAAGGATCTTTGACGCAAAAATTAGTCCGCTTGCTCAAAAATATAGATTTGCATATCATTGCCAGCGAAAAAATGGTTTCACCCAAATAGGGGATCAAATTTCCCCAAAAACCTCACAAGTAAAGCTTCCATGCAAACCATAGGGGATATGATGCCTGAGATGTAGGCGAGCAATTACTCCTTTAGAGAAATCACTAGCATCCAAAATTACCAAATCTGAACGGTGATGGGCAGCATCATAAACCAAAGCTAATACCCAACCATCATCTTCCTTAAGAGAACCTGGGCGCGGGATAAAAATCGGTTCACCGACAAAACCACGCGGTGCAGCACTCCAAATTTGTCTTTCAAGAGACTCTAAATCAATTTTCAACAATGCTTGTAAGGGAGCATTACCAGTTTCTGCATGAGCCGCACCTATATATAGATATCGATAAGAGCGTCCCACATTCGCCGGATGTATACTGGGAAATTCACAACATCGGCTCTCAATCAATTCCCGCCGGACTACCCCATTCTTTAGATTCAGATAAAATCGCCAAAGTTGCCCAGGTGAAAGCGCCTCAAAATCAACTTGTCGAAAATCGCTTTCGGGTTCCACTTCTGGTAAATCTTGGTAACAAATGGAGTCAATTAAAATTTCCTCTCCTACCTCAAAAGCATTAACATGGTGGAAGACAAAACCAGAGTGAGTTTCCAGAAATTTTATCTCGAGTTGCCCTTCTTTGGGGAAGCGGGGAATAATTATAATTTGAGTTGGCTGATTTGGCTGAAATTTGATACATTCTCCCGCCGCACGTATTCCCAAGGCGAAAGGTATGGGATTAAAGATGACAGGATTTTGAAAGAAGATGCAGTAATTGGGAGTAATGACAAAATCGTGAATGAAACAGAAACCTGGAATACTATGAGCGTGCTGTCTGATAATTTCACCTGCTGGGTTTAGCTCGAAAATAGTAATTGTGGCAGATAATCCCGGCTTAATCGAGAAGTTTACCAAACAAGGTGCGCCTCCATCTTGGTAACAATTGTTTTCCACGCGGGGATGTGCAGCGAAAGCTTCACCTGGTGACAAAGCACCATTAAAATATTCATTTCCCAGCGTTTCAAGAGTATAAGGATCGAGGCGATATGCTTCAGCCGCTTCCCAGAGTGCTAGCAGTTTACCACCCCAATAGATAACATTTGTATTGGCGATATTTTTGAGTTTGAAGTCGAAGATATTAGCTAACCAACCGCCAGGTTTTTGAGTCCCAAAAATACCGCGATAGAGGATTTTTCCCGCCTTTTGCTCTGCCAAATAGCCAGTTGTGCGGACAAAGCGGTTGCGAAAATGAGCGCGACCGTTCGTAAAGGTAATTTTGCTAATCATCCCATCCCCATCAAACGGGTGATGAAGAGGTTGCCCATTCACATCCAGCAAACCGGGGCCATTTCTAAACAGCGTACCTTGTAGTTCTCTGGGAATTTGCCCTTCTATATCATCAATCCAATAATCAAACTCTTGGGTGAGAGATTGATATCCTCCTTGCCAGTCTGCACGGGTGTAGGATTTTTCTGTAACTAGGCTTTCTTGACTTTTCAAATGCATATACTTTGTTCTTTCTTGTTATCTTGGACGAAAATATGTAGCCGCTCAAAATAATTTTTTGCAACTTTACTACGCCAGTTGCTACCACGGTAAGGCAGCGCACTGGCTCAACTTAGTAGAACATTTCATTAATTGTAGTGAATTAAATTAGGCAAGACTTTGCGCCCCTTTGCGTTTACTTTGCGTTCCTCTGCGTTTAAAAACGCTACGATTTTACGCAAAGTTGTACTTAGCGTGAGATTTATTACACTATTCCACTATTTCCGACTCTGGTTCTCTCAGTACCAACTCAGACATCAAATCTGGCAAAAACCCTTGTTCCCCATCAATGGATGTCTCAGTTTC
>NZ_JAIVFR010000359.1 GCF_020829685.1 Nostoc sp. CHAB 5715
TGTTTACTTTATCAGAAACTTCTATCCTGGGGACGATCCTACTGGTAGCTTTAGGCATTTTGGGCTGGGGCTTTTATCGCGCCAGACCTTTTGGTAAACTGGGAATCTTAGCCTGGTTACAGTCGGTGGTGTTGATGACTCCCTGGCTCCTGTTTTTTGGATTGTTTGCCGCAGGGATTTACATCAATATAGCGGGTATATTGTTCTTAGTGGTGACTTCTGCCGGATTGTACGTCTACTTGGGCAGAGAGTTACGCGCAGCTGGGCAAGATACCATCCTCAAGCAACGCGCTACAGAAAGACTCGCTGCGGCTTCCTCACTTGAAGCAAATTCCCCACAACCAAAAGTAACAGAACTGAAACCGGAAATCCCACCGATACCAGAAGAAGACTTGAATGCAGTTAAAGGTATTTTCGGTATCGATACGTTTTTTGCTACAGAAACGATCGCTTACCAAGATGGAGCCATTTTCAAAGGTAATTTGCGGGGAGAACCAGAAGAGACTCACAACCGTCTAACTGCAAGTTTACGGCAACGCCTTGGCGATCAATATCGCCTGTTTTTAGTGGAAAATACAGACGGTAAACCAGTGGTAATCGTCCTACCCAGCCGCAATGATCCCCGGCCGATGTTGTTATCGCAAAAGGCTTTTGCAGGTATTCTGTTGATAGCGACCATTGCCACAAGTTTAGAAGCTGCGGGATTACTGCTGAATTTTGATTTCTTTGCCAATCCAGAGCGCTTTAAAGAAGCTTTGCCCATAGGCGCTGGGATATTTGCGATTTTAGTAGCTCACGAAATCGGTCATTGGTTACTTGCTCGGCGTCACCAAATCCGCCTTAGCTGGCCTTTCTTTCTACCGGCTGTGCAAATTGGTTCCTTTGGTGCAATTACCCGCTTTGAGTCTCTGTTGCCCAACCGCAAGGTATTATTTGATATCGCCTTGGCAGGGCCAGCCGCAGGTGGTATTGTTTCTTTGTTAATGCTGGTGACGGGCTTGGTGCTTTCCCACCCAGGTAGTTTATTTCAATTACCCAATCAGTTTTTCCAAGGGTCGATTTTGGTGGGAAGTTTGGCGCGAGTTGTCCTTGGTTCGGCGTTACAGTTGTCGTTGGTAAATGTTCATCCTTTAGTGATAGTTGGTTGGTTGGGGTTAGTTATCACGGCTTTGAACTTAATGCCCGCAGGACAACTAGATGGTGGGCGCATTGTCCAGGCGATTTATGGACGCAAAACCGCAGGACGGGCAACGATCGCAACTTTAATTTTACTGGCACTAGTGTCTCTCGGTAATACTCTTGCCATGTACTGGGCGATCGTGATTTTCTTTTTGCAACGGGATCAAGAACGCCCCAGCTTGAATGAAGTCACTGAACCCGATGATGCTAGAGCAGCTTTAGGTCTTTTGGCTCTATTCTTGATGATTACCACGCTTCTACCCCTCACTCCCGGCTTGGCTGGGCGTTTGGGAATAGGATAGTGCCTATGGAGCCAACACCCGAACAAGCCATAAAGGAGGATATGGAACCAACACCACAGCAGCTAAGAACGGTGTATATAGCCTGCTACTGGCTAACAAAAATGTATTTACCCGTCTATCTTGTAACGCTTGATTCTAGAAACGCGAGAATAGTAATCATCGCGGGTGAAGAGTCAGTAATTGTCATTAATAAGCAAGGAGAATTGAGCTATGACCAGCCCGAATTATGAAGCAATGACCACAAAGGAGTTGCGGACTTATGTTTTAGCACACCGAGATGACCAAAACGCCATCAACGCTCTAGCAAACCGAGTTGAAACAAATGGAGTAAAGTTAGATTCTCCAGAACAACTGCCAGATGTAATACGTAGACAGCAAGAACAGCAAGAGTAAAACTAAATTCAAATCTTTGATAAAGTGTTGTGCTGCAAACACAACGCTTTTATTTTGCCCTAACAGCGGTATCTACTGAGACTTCACACAATTATTACTCAGTAATAAATATTTGAACAATGTAGTGTTATTTAAACTTCGGGGGTGTGAATAATGAGCTAGATAACAAAGCAAGATTTATTTATGTTTAAAACTATCTCTGTGGCTTTAACATTGTTGGTGACTCAAGTCTCAGTATTAGCTGCTACGCCGTATCCTATTTACCCAACGGAAGCTCAATATATTAAGTACGAAATTGAGCTAGAGCAATTTTTCTCACTGCAGGCTATCGCTCCTGATGCTGGCAAATATTTCAGAACTAGCGATCGCCAACGCAGGCACGACGGAAAAATGCTATGCAGTATGTTAACTGCTTATTCTACAAAGGAATATCTTACAAGTGAATTAGAAAGACATGGACTACTGTACGAAAATGACCCCCAACAATTAAGAAACGAAAATGCCTATAGCTTGGGTGTTGCGGCTGCTGCGATTGATACAATGTGTACAGAACACAGAGCAAGCTTGATGGACTTCGTTCAAAAGTATCAGCAAAACCAGAGATGACAAAACCTAACTTTCAACAAATGCCTTTAGAGCAGCTAAGAACTTATATTTTGGAACATCGCAACGACGATGAAGCATTTCATATTTACATCGACAGAAGACGCGCCCAATCTCCAAAACAGGTGACGATGACAATTGAGGAAGCGGAGGCTGATTTACAGAGACGGTTTGGACAGCAAGCTAGTTAAAAACTATGACGATTCTTAAGTGATGTTGGTGAGTCAGCGCGGTCTTGGGGGTTTCCCCCATGAGCGACTGACGTTAGCGCAGCGTTAGCGAGCTTGCGAGCGTCACCCCGAAGGGGTGAACCTTCACTTAAATTAAGCGATATGTTCACCGACAGCTTATGAGAAAAATTAACTGAACGGTTTCCAACCTGCTAGTAAATTCGGGTAAGCCGTTGGTGTGGGGAAAATTTTCTGAAAGGCAGTTTGACGCTCTTGAGGCTTTTCTTTGCTCATGTTCCAGAGGGTTTCATAGAAAAAGAAAGAGACTCCGGCAAAATTGCGATCGCGTACTTTTTGCACTTGTGTCTGAATCTGCTGCATCGGTATAGATCGGTTTTTTAACCCAGCCAAAATGCCCACACTCACTGGAATATGGCTCTTTGCCGCTTTCACTTCTGGATACTCTAATTCGCTGATAAAGACATTTAAATCATCACGATATATCTGCAAAACAAAGCGTTACAAAATCAAAATAAAGTTTTAAAAATTGTTGTCCTGGAGGAAAATCCAATGTTACACCTGCTTTACATTCTTGCTTTTACAATCCTTGCATTTATAGCTGTTGGCAACTTAATTCGTAACCTGATCATGTTCAGTTTTGATCGGGAGCGAACTTACCCGACGAATTCCTCCCCAATGAAGAATCAAGGCAACTATGGTTATTATTCATCAAAAAAACAGTTTGTACCCCATCCAGAGTTATTAGATAGCGCAGGCAACTTAATTAAAGAGCCACTTTTGGTAATGCGTTCGATTAACGTTGAAGATGCGCGTCAACATCTCGATGCACTTTACGAAGCATCCCCAGGACATAAGAGAGATAATTCCGAAGAAGCATAACGTAGAGACGCGATTAATCGCGTCTGTACAGGAGAGACGCGTACAGGAGAGACGCGATTAATCGCGTCTGTACAGGAGAGACGCGATTAATCGCGTGTGTTAATAGTTTGGGTGTAAATTATTGTTGTTTTTACATCCTTAACCCTTTTATTAGCAGAAATTTATTCCCATATCAATCCAGTGAATGTAGATTTTTTGCATTTTGTTAAAAATACTCAATTGGTGGACGATTGAACTCATCGTTGCAAGGACTGCGATCGCAAGCGGATACAATTTTCATTCTTGAAGATGTGATTGACGATTTGAAACGAGTAGCACTGTTGTTAGGATTTTCTGGTTATCAGCCATTAGTCAGTGCTTAGATCGAAACAAAGACTCAGAGATGATCTTGAGCGACTTCAGGGTAATACTGTTTCTATTTAACGAATTTTCAATTCTTTTTTGGCATTTTTCAACTGTCTCCAGAGGATGTGAATTTGTTTGTAAGCCTCTTCTGGGGAAAGTTTACCACTAGTTTGGAGGCTACAAATGTAGTTTACCCGTTGAGAAAAATCTTGAAGATTAGCGTTAAATACTAGATACTCTGGTTTAAATTGCCCATAATATGGACTACGAGGATATAGAAAATCACATAGTTCGGATAGCAAATCAGATTGTCTGTTCATAAGTATTTAGAGTATTACAGATTAGAAATTATCTAATTGGAAAATTTTAACAAAGCTTTCGCCGACCCTTTTGACAAGCATTACAGAAGGAAGTTTGAGGTTCAAAGTCAAGACAGCCGAACGCTTCCTCAGAACAAGCTTTAATTGGATGTACAGTACACTTAAGGCGATAGTCGTTAGTGAAATATTCACAAGCATGACAAGGAATTTGATGTAGCTTTTTTAAATGATTTATCCCTTGTTTAAAGGTAAACCAGATACTCAAAATAAAGAAAATCAAAGTGGCCCAAGCAAATGAAGCGCAAAAAATTGTAGCCAGCATAAGTCATCCTCCTAAAGATTAGAAAAAAATGCCCGCAGTCAACTGCTTTTAACGCAGGCATGAAATATTATTTAGCTGGTGTTGAGTGAAACTAAATTAACTGAGTCAGTAGGTAGACTTAAACAATTCGCAATACTTCGGCTACGCTACCTCGGCTTTGCTCGGCACGTGTAGCCGTTTAAACAAGGAGTGAGGCGAGAGCGAGCAATCTAAGTCTTGCTCTAATTTATTGTAAAGACGTAGAATGCTACGTCTTTACATCATGGGTACTAAATCACTAGATGATTAAATCGAGTTGATTGCGATCGCACCAAACAAAGCAATACTAGTTAACAGCAGATAAGCGAAGATTGCTCCACCAATTCCACCAATCAAAAAGCCCTCAGTAAATTGACTCCATTGTGCGACAGTATTGATGCTCTGTGGCACCTTGGGAACTGTTGCAACCGAAACTGGTCGTGAATAGATTTCTTGCTGTTTTTCGTAGCTGTTAGTGCCATAAAGGGAAAAACCAATTGTCAAGATGAGAATCAAACTGCCTGCGGCTAGTAAACCAACCAAGCTACCCACATTAGAATTGCGTAACAAACCTAATGATCCTAATGTGGCAAACGGGCCAACCAACCAGTAACCATGAGCCATGCCAACTTCTAATCCCCGCCACAAAGAAGATATACCGGGGCGGTAAATTGGCAAGTATCTGAGAAACTTCAATGTCAAATCAGAAGAATTGACTGCGCTTACCTGATTACTTGTTTGGCGATCTACCCGTGGCGGCTGAACCATATCACCATTTTTTAAATCAAATCCGCCTGCGATCGCACGAGCGCGGAGAGCGTGCCAAATGTGACCTAACAGAAATATCAGCGCTAGGACAAAATGGAAAGTTACCAACCAACCACGAGCAGAAACTATACCAGCAGAAGTTTCTATAGCCCTAACTGGACCATAGAAAACTTCGGGATAGACAGTGTTATTGACCGACGCAAAATATGCTGCCAAAAAGCCCATGTATGCTACAGCACCAATGCTGTAAGACAAATACGCTTCCCCCGAATAAATCAAAATTCGACGTGCCCAAGCGAACGGCTTAGTCAAGATGTGGAAAATACCACCGCCAATTAACATCAAACCAACCCAGATGTGACCACCGACCACATCTTCCAAGTTATCGACAGCTGCCATTCCGTCTGATCCCCAAACCCCAAACAGATAACCAAAGATGCGGAATGGGTTGAGCGTCGGATGATTGATTACCCTTACGTCTCCACCGCCAGCAGCCCAGGGGTCAAACAGTCCACCCCAAAACACCGCCTTGGCAACTAAAGCCAAAGCACCCAAACCTAAAAGCGTTAGGTGAATGCCCAAGATTGTAGTCATCTTGTCTTTGTCTTTCCAGTCGTAGCCAAAAAAGCCAGCCCAAGTAGGATTGTCTTCTAACACCTCTGGCCCCAGCAGGGAGTGGTAAATACCACCAGCAGCCAGAATCACTGAAGGTATCAGATGTAAGACGCTGACTACAAAGTAGGGATAGGTGCTAATAACTTGCCCACCAGCACCGACACCCAAACCTAGAGTCGCTAGATGAGGCAGTATGATTAACCCTTGCTCATACATTGGCACATTAGGGTTGAAGCGTGACAGTTCAAACAGCGTCATTCCTCCAGCCCATAACAAAATCAATGCAGAATGGGCAACATGAGCGCCTAGTAATTTTCCTGATAAATTTGTGAGACGAAAGTTACCAGCCCACCAGCCAACATCAGGTATTTGTTGCTTGTATGGGCTATCTTCAATTACTGTTGTCATTTCTGGTACTCCTTGAGAATTTTTAGCAATTTATTTGAGTTTTTGCTTTCAAACAATTGCAAATATATTGCATTAAATTGAATTTAGCTAATTGGTTGGGGAATCACTGCCTCCTGACTCACCCTACCTTTGCGAAAATCAAACCCACGCGCCCGCAAGGCGTGCCAGATATGTCCTTGGAGAAAGAAGAAAGCTAACCAAAAGTGGGCATTAGCTAACCAAGTTCGAGCAGTTACAAGGTCAGGGTCAAGTGATGAAAAGTACGGCACAATATTCTGCCTAACCACGAGCGCCGGCCCATAAAAAACTTCAGGATAAACAGTGGTGTTTACCGATACAAACAGAGTTGCAATAAAACCCATCAGTGCCAAAGCGCCCAGACTGTAAGAAAGGTAAGCTTCTCCAAGGACATATCT
>NZ_JAIVFR010000035.1 GCF_020829685.1 Nostoc sp. CHAB 5715
CAAGACGATTAAAATAATTTTCCCAGGTTTCATAAGTTTCTTCTTTTGTGAAAGCATCATTTCTTAGTGAAAATTTGCTTTGAATACGAAAACCGTAGATATATCTTCAACATATTGCGACTTTCTAATAAAATCAAATACTCTTAATTGTCAAAACCATAAATTAAAGTAATTATTTGACGAACTGAGCAAACATAAGACATAAAATTTTCTCTTGACTCCCCCTGCAAAAAGATTCACACACGACTCAATGGCATCCGAAAGCAACCCTACTGAATCCTGTTAGTAGGTAAGCCCAAAACTTCAAAGTAATAGTCACGACTGCTGCCTCAATCGATAGAACAGAGTCAATATACTGGCATAACGAGATAAAATAACTTTACTTTTGTAGAGAAGTGGGCATCTGTGGAAGCTCTAGATACTCATTTCCCCCATTTGCAAGCAACAGTAGCCCATCAAGAGGGATTAGGGCGTGTTTTCTCACTCTAATTGTAAGTCGGAAACTTTTATGAAAATCTACTATGTAACTTTAAATAATACAGACGAAGCGCGTCAAATTGGTCGGGCATTACTAGAATGTAAGTTAGCAGTTTGTGTCAATTGGTTCCCGATTACTTGTGCTTATAGTTGGCAAGGAGAAATTACTGAAGAACCAGAAGTTGTTTTAATTATCAAAACTCAAGATGGTTATGCTTTAGAAATCGAAAAACTTATTCAAGAGCATATTACTTATACTAATTTTTTCGCCGAAATTTCTCCGACAGCAGTTAATCAGGGTTTTGTCAATTGGTTGAATGCAGAAGTTTCACCGCGCTCACAATAGAAATTACCTAATACCATTTCTTCCCCTGCCCCCTGCACCCGTTCGGCTTACCTCGGCTTTGCTCGGCACGAGTCGCTCACGGCAAGCCTTCTCCTCTGTTTACACAGCGATAGGATATTTTTTTAGTTGGAAGTTCCTTATGCCTCAAAAGCCTTATTCTAACTATTTTACTGGAGGTCAAAAATGGCAGTTCTCAAACTAGAAAATGGAACTCTCCACACCGATTTAATTCACATTGCTCAGGAATTAGCCCCTCTGAATATTCAAATTAATCGTCAGACGGTAGGAGATAACCCCAGACTCCAACATTTGTTGGCACAGGATAGTCTCAACGAAGATGAAAAAGAACAAGTACTCAAAGCAATAGATAGTTACTTTGAGCAACTACAACAGACAGCCGTTGCTTTGTGCATCGATGTCCTGAACACCCACGATATTAAATTAGCAAGAAAACTGTATAGTTTTCTCAAACCCAATGATGTGCTTTTAGGGGATAGAGCGTTTTGCGCTTATGCTGATATGTTTGCTATTAAACAACTTGATTGTGATGCTGTATTTCGCAAACACCAATCTCGTGCAACAACCTTGCGAAAAGGCAAAATTATCGGTGACAGTGACAAACTTGTTACTTGGTATAAGCCTAAAAGATGCCCAAAAGGGTTAAATCAAGAGGAATTTAATGCTCTACCTCCTTCTATAACTGTACTTTTGATGAACTAGTACAGGCGGAACTGGAGTCTGAAAATGCTTGACCTCCAGCCTATTAATCCTCTGACCCTAGCTTTAGTTCTTCCAAAGAAGCGATCGCTCCAAGTTAGCACACCGAAAATCTATCTGTGATCGATTTTGAGCCAATGCCACTGAACCAAAAAAGGTGGATGCATGAACAACCCACCCCTCAAGCGTAAAAAATCCACCTCTGCCGCTTCTGATGATTCAAAAACACCCCCTGACTCTGCAAATGAAGATATGTCTGGGCAAGTAAACCCAGGTTCAGCAACAATTACGGTTAGTGCTGTTGAAGTTCCAGAGTTGACAGAGGAAGAACAGCGCGATCGCATTTACCTAGAGCGCCGTGTGGAAAGAGCGTTTTTTGAGGCAGGGAAAGCGCTGACGGAATTGAGGGACAGACGGCTTTATCGCTCCACGCATAAAACCTTTGAAGAATACTGCCGCGTTCGCCCTTGGCGTTGGCGCAGCCATCGCTTTGGGCATAGTCGGCAACAATCAAATTATTTGATTGCCGCAGCTGGTGTTTACGAAAATTTGACAACCATTGGTTGTCAAAATGTGGCAAATGAGAATTTCAGTAGATCGAAAACTTTTGTAAGTTGACGAAATAATCAGGGTTTCAGCCGACGCTTTGGGGCTGATGATCTTTAATTATTGTTGAATATTTAATACTAGTTTCGCCCACCAGGGGCGAGGTTTTAACCAATATTCATTACCCACTCGTACAGAATTCATACTGAATTCTGACTCCTGAGTTCTGAATTCTTCTTATAAAATCAAAAATTAAGGGTAGGTGTCGAGATTGTGCTAAGTAGTTAAACAAAATTAATTACACAAAATTAAGGTATGAAATCCTTATCCAGACTGGAAACTCATGTGTAAATAATTCTGTGCGATTACTTAGAAACTGGCTTAATTAAATGTGATTGAGAAGACACTAAACATACAAAGGAGTGAAAATGCTGGCTTACCATCGCACAAATGCAAGCGAGGCAACTATAAAGGAAGGTTTTGGAGTAGTTGTACGCGATTGACTGTCTGCGCCTTACTGGGTGTAGTTGCCAGGCTACTGAGTAATATAAGCAAGCAGGATGCTGCAAAAGTTGGAGTAATTTTAGCTACCATGACATTGGATTGGGTTCTGTCTGGAAGTATGAGGAGTAGCGGTGGATGAATTAGCACTGAGGACTATTTGTCCTTTGGCGTTTAGTACTGCACCTGTGGCTTCAACAATGCGTTTGGGAGTGGAGGTTGTTGGTTTATTAGTAACAGGTGGTAGGGAACGGTTGTTATTGCTGGGTTTAAAAGACACCCAATCTATTTGGGTTGCATCTGGAGTGAGAATGTCTTTGGGGTTGGCTGGTAAACCGCCACGTCCGGTGATCACAAATCGGTTTTGGGCGTAACCAGGACTGTAACAACCTTGGGCTACCTGGGTGTCAACTGGTATTGTTGGCAATTCAACCAAGCCACTGTTGGGGTCGATACCAGGTGTATTCAGTTCGACAGTACCATTAAGCTCAGGACTTGCTCCAGTAGCGGTAATGTCACTTGTGCTATTAGATGCAACATCTCGGAATTGTGTACCAAAGATGCCAGAGGCATTGATTTGCACTCTTCCACCACGAAAGTTATCCGAATTGGCACTGATGTCGCTATTTCCGAAAGCAATAAGGAAATCGGTGTCAATGTTGATGTTGCCGCCAATAACGTCTTTGCCCGTGGCGTTAGTTATGATGTTGCTATTGCGACTCATGATTAAACTTTCTGAGTTAATGTTAATTGTCGCTTGCTCCCTACTTGGGTCAAATCTAGCACTTTGTGTGTTACCACGAAGTACGGCATTATTGTTTAAACGGATAGAGCGGGCATTTAATGTCATGATACCTGCGGTTCCTATTCCCGAACTCTGCACGTTTATTTCAGATCCATCTTGCACTAATAAAGTATTAGTTTTAATTGTCAAATCACCTGCATCCCCTGTTGAGTTTGGTTGTGCGGAAGCAAACAAGCCACTGATAAACTCACTATCAGCACTTGTGCCAATAATTTGTACATCTTGGGCATCAACACTTAAATTTCCTCCCTTGCCTCCACCCCATGTACCAGCATTTACCTGCGCTCCATCTTTGAGTAGCAGAGTATTAGTTTTAATTGTCAAATCACCTGCATCCCCTGTTGAGTTTGGTGCTGCGGCAGCAAGCAGGCCACTGGCAACTCTACTATTATAAGCACTTCTCCCAATAATTTGCACATCTTGGGCATCAACATTTAAATTTCCTCCCTTGCCTTCACCCCTTGTACCAGTAATTACCTGCGCCCCATCTTTGAGTAGCAAAGTATTAGTTTTAATTGTCAAATCACCCGCATCCCCTGTTGAGTCTGATTGTGAGTCAGCAAACAAGCCACTGGCAAACCTACTATCAGCACTTGTGCCAACAATTTGCACATCTTGGGCATCAACACTTAAATTTCCTCCCTTGCCTCCACCCCATGTACCAGTAAATACCTGTGCCCCATCTTTGATTAGCAGAGTATTAGTTTTAATTGTCAAATCACCCGCATCCCCTGTTGAGTCTGATTGTGAGTCAGCAAACAAGCCACTGGCAAACCTACTATCAGCACTTGTACCAATCAGTTGCACGTCTTGGGCATCAACACTTAAATTTCCTCCCTTGCCTCCACCCCATGTACCAGTAAATACCTTCGCCCCATCTTTGATTAGCAGAGTATTAGTTTTAATTGTCAAATCACCTGCATCCCCTGTTGAGTTGCGCTGTGCGGAAGCAAATAAGCCACTGGCAAACCTACCATCAGCACTTCTCCCAATAATTTGCACATCTTGGGCATCAACGCTTAAATTTCCACTCTTGCCCGCACCAAATATACTAGTAGTTACAAAAGCTCCACTCTCAATTCGTAAGGTTCTAGTGCTGATATTGATATCGCCTCCCTGTCCAGCTGCTTCTGGTCGCACCTGATTAGCAATGGAGCTATTATTGTCAAGATTAATTACTCCAGTTGCATTAACTTCAATATTTCCTGCCTTACTATTCTCAGAAGCCAGCGCACCATCTATTCCTGCAAACAGGAAACTCCTTCCTGTCATCTTTAAATTCTGGGCATTAACCGCGATACTTCCACCATCTCCGGCAACCACATATACAAAAGAGCCTCTGCTCAGTAAAACATCGCTTCTTTCTACACTATCGGGAAAACTTAAACTTAGATTATTGCCATACGAATTTAACCCGATAGTTCCTGTACCTTTTAACCCACCTAAATCAACTCGCCCACCAAAAGCAAGCAATCCTCCACCATCCATATTGATATCACCGCCTACCAACAGCAAACTATTGCCATCTGGTACGCGCAAACCCGTTGCAACTGAGTTATTTTCGATAGATGCGGTTTTGATTTGATTAAATAGTAAAGCTGAAGGATTGACCGTTAGCAGAGATGAAGAACTTTCTGGATTTTCAGCACTAAAAAAACCTTGATCACCAAATCCAATTGCAGATGCTGTAGTCGCTACAAAAGAACCACCGATATCCAGCCTCGCACCCTGACCAAAAATAATGCCATTGGGATTTATCAAAAATAAGTTAGCTGTACCATTAGCTTTAATTAATCCATCAATATTAGAAACCGACCCACCCGTTACTCGGCTAATAATATTCCCAATATCAATAGCATTATTGAAGGAAGCAGTACCACCATTAGGAACAGAAAACTCGCTAAAGCTATGAAACAAGTTTTTTCCTGCTTGCGTTCCTCCAGTAATATTGAGGGTGCTGCCATCTGTTGTAACGATGGAATTATTAGGCAAAGTGCTATCAGGGGTAATCTGAGCAGAAGCACAATTTGCCCCGAAAGCGATCGCACTTCCGATCGCCATTCCCAAAAAATAAGGAGTAGTCATGCCAAACATCGCATCCTCCTAAGCTTTGTAAAAGATATACTCATTTTTCAGTAAACCACGAGTAAGGGAAATCAAGTTAACACCTGCATATTTTTCAATTTTACAAGTACAGGTTTTATGCAAAACCTGCTAATTACTTACAAGAGTTTCTAAGTTAGGTGTATTTTTTGCTCTTTAAGATAGAGGTGTAGATTTTTGTAATTTTAGTAAATCGCAAAGTTATTTTAAAAGAGCGATCGGCAATGCTTAATAACTTTAGATACAACCGTTTTTATTCCTACAATAAAAAGGAGTCAGAAGACAGAATTCAGAATTCAGAAAACTCTACGCCACTTGCGGGATACAGTTTTGATTACGAAAAATATTTATTTTAGTTTCGCTTAACCTCGGGCGAGGTTTTAACCAATATTCATCACCCACTCGTACAGAATTCATGGCTTTTTTCTGACCGGAGGCGGAGCTTTCCTTGCTCCGCTCCTGAGTTCTGAATTCTTCTCATAAAACAGTTACGCTCACTAATCGCTAAAAGGCAAATTCACCAATTTTAACTCTTAAACTCTACATTCTTTATTGTTAAATAATTACAACCAATTACCCAGAAGAACATAAGGTGCCCAAAAATATGGGCGATTTTCTTTCGCTAGAATTGCAAGTTGAGCGCGTTGCAGAGCTTGAGCTTTAGTGGCTCCAGCATCCAATTGCCGATATAATTCACCCATAAATTCACTAGTAGACTCATCATCTATTGTCCACAAAGTAGCTAATGTACTACGTGCGCCTGCTCGTACCGCAACTCCAGCTAGTCCTAAAGCAGCTCGTTTATCTCCTGTGGCGGTTTTACAAGCACTGAGGACAAGTAATTCAATTGTTTCGGGTCGGCTTTCACCTCTAGCCCGTAATAAACTATCTAGCTCCCTAACCTTTAGTAAGCTATCCCAGGTAAGAATATAGGTTTGTTCAATATCTGAGCTAAATTGCCCATGAGTAGCTAGATGCACTATTGAGAAAGGAGTAGACTGAATTTGGTTTTGCAGATTAGTTTTCGTGAACTCTTGATTTAAAAGTTGTTTACTTGATTTAACTTCAAATTGAACTTGTTTTAATTCCTGTGTAACATTTGAAAGTTCCGAAAAAGATTTACCTTCAATCAAGCGTTCTTGCTCAACCCCAGCAATTAAAACGTTTAGCCACACGTTGTTTAAAGATTTAGGAGCAAGGAGTTGTAGTCCAGGCATCAAAGAAATAGCATACTTTTCTATCAGATATTTCTGCTGTTGTTGATCATAAAGAATCGCCATTGGGATATTCCGCAAAGAACCATCCAGCACAAACACTAGGGAAGTTATACCTTTGTTTGCAAAATCTGATTCAATAGGTTTAATTAACCAGTCATATAACTGTTGTGAGAGCTGCTTAACATCAGGCTCTCGGCTAGCAACGGGCAAATCTTTCTGTAGTTGTTCTACAGCTTTTTCTAATACATCTTTAGGGACTTTAGTTGTTTTACGGTAGATTGTATCTTGCCCTGGTAAGCGAGTAATAATTTCTAGTCGGTTATCTAAAATAATTGGATAGATAACAGCTGTGGATATTTCCTTTTCAACTAATTGATCAAGGTCAACTCTTGGTACCAAACAGGGCGAACGAAAAAAGTTATCTAATTCTGCTAATTGGAGAGATTCGATTACCTGTCGGGCTTGAACGAGATTATCTGGCTTTTGAATCGGGTTTTCTTGAAGTTGCAACAGTAAATCAACGTACTGTCGATATACAGGTTCTATACTTTCGCGGAAAGAAAATTGTACGTCAGGATTAATTGCAACTAAATCGTTACGAAGAGACTTGAGAGCGTTATAAGCTCGATTATAAGCTTGTGTTGCTGCCGGGATATTGGATTGCTTTTGCAGTATTCGTCCCATCTGCCAATGCCATTGATAAGCAATGTCTTGGGCATCAATGGACTCAGCTTCTACCAAAGCCTGTTGTGTAAGACTTTTAGCATCAGATAACTGTCCGGTTTGTTCGTACAGTTCGCCAAGAATACCAAGGGCATAAGATTCGGTTCGTTGATCTTTTAAACTCTTAGCCACTTGCACAGCTTGCGCTAGCATTTTAGCAACATCTTTTGGCTCAACTGAGTTTTGTCTCATTTTGCTCAAACTTTGGGCAAAGTTAATCCGATAGTTAACAGCCGTGCGACTTGGAGGCAAATTGTCTATCTGAGACTGAATTTGCGGCAATAATGCCTTTGCTGTGCTAAATTCCTCTTGCTCTACCAATAGTCTTAATAAATTCAGTTGAGCCTGGAGCCGCACAGTGGGTATCGCAGCTCCAATCTGCACTGCTTGTTGATAGTATTGGATTGCTGTTTGAGCATAATCCTTAGCACTGCTTGAGTTCCCTAAACTCAGTTGAGCGTAGATTTGAGCGCGGGCTGTATTACCTAAACTCAGTAAAGCATTACTTTGAGCGATCGCACTTCCCACTTTCCCAGCCACAGAATAACTTTCTTCTAGGATTTTGTGGGAATCGCTTAAATAGCCCAAACTTCGCAATACATTGCCTAAACTATACAATCCTCTAGCTTTAACAGGAGAATCTGCTTGTTTTTGCAGATTTTCTCGTAGTGAGGTTAAAGTGTGATCTGCTTGGAGATAATTTCCCAAAGCTTGCATTGCTTGGGCTTGATTAATGTGATTGCGAGTTAGCGCTGATATATCATCTAAATGCTGATAAATTTTAGCTGCTGATTGCCAAGTACTTAGGGCTACTTCAGTTTGCCCCTGTGCTAACTCCAGCCCACCTCGAACATCTAAAGCTTGAGCAAAGACTTGCGTTAGCGCAGCTCCTCCTGCGGAGGCTCGCTCTTGTGAAGAATCTGAATCTTCTAGACTTTGTAATAATTTAATAGTTTGTGAGATGACTTCATTCGCTTGTTGCCATTGTCCTAACTGCTGATACGCTAAGGAAAGGTTAGTCAAAGCTATAGCTTCATTCAATACATTATTAGTAGCTTTAAATTCGTCTGCTGCTTTTTTTAGAAGTTGTACTGCTTCTGTAAACTCTCCCCCTTCATAAAGTGCTTGGCTTTGCTGCACTAAACTAAAAATTTGGGTTTGGTTAACAGCAGGTTTTGTTGCTACAACAGGAAAATATAAAACTTTAGATTTGGCAAAGGCTGCTGTTAAAAGAATAGAATAATCGAAAATAACAGATGAAAATACACAGAAAAATATAGTCAACAATGATAATAGCAAGTACTTAAAAAACTTCATATAAATTACAAAATTTATTTTGTATTTGTTCATGATAATTAATTATAAAAACCATGTAGTACTATGTGTGGCTTTGGATGAAGTTGTAGCTACAACATGGCAATAGTTCTTGTAAATCGGATATTTTCCACGCAACGCATTAGCTCCTTTGTGTAAGGTTAAAACGGATTATATTGTACAAAAAAATACAGCCCATTCTCTTGCCATGTATTACCTTGAGTATCAACAGAAACTAAAGGAATACCCCACTCAACACCAGCATTAAAGTTATTGCCCTGTAACCAACGCAAACCCAAACCAACAGAAGCTAGAGTGTTAGTGTTAGTATTATTTTCATCTATACTCGACGAATTATTCCAAGCAGTGCCAACGTCAACAAACGGGGTAACTTGCATAACTCCATCCCATTGTGGTATACGCACAATTGGTAGCCGTAACTCAACAGAAGCAAGAGCGCCATTATTTGCTAACAGTAAATCTTGACGATAGCCCCGTACACTACTTATACCACCTAGACCAAATTGTTCTGAAGCTAAAAGCGTTGTAGAAGCTAGTTGTACATCGCCACGAATTAACAACAAAGTATCAGGAGCTAACAGACGTACCCATTGTGCTTGTCCTCGCCAAGCGAAAAAGCGGCTGTCAGGTTCGGTATTGTTGATTGTGGCATTAAATGCACCAGTTCCCAGACTAAATTGAGAACGAGCCGCAATTACTTCTTGGCTATTACGAAGAGTCCATTCTTGAAAAAATCGCAACGCAGAAACACTCGTGTTTCCTTCTGCATCAGCCCCCGGTGAAAGTAGAGAAAGGGGAGCATCCTCCTGTTCAAACACAGAAGAGGAAATATCAGTCTCTCTGCGAGAAGCCGTGACTCCTAGAGCGAATTCTTGATTGGGAGTTTGCACTAGCGGCTGGCGGAATGTGAGTTCGTAATATTGGGAAGCTGATTCAATCTCTAGTGTATTAAAAGGACGTTCAATAATATCGGCTGATGTATTGCCATAGCTGAAGGTGAGAGTGCCATTGCGGGGATTGAGAGGCAAGCTGTAGCTGGCATCTATGGTATTACTACCGTCAGTATTACTGTATGCTAACGAGATACTATCTCCAAATCCTAGTAAGTTGGCTTCGTTAACTTGCAGTTGCCGTCGGAAGCTACCAACACTAGGGGAACGACCATTGTCAAATACTGTTTCTACATTAAATGTATCCGCCTCTGTTACTTTGATAGCCAACAAATTAGAGCCAGGACGTGAGCCAGCAGATAATTCAGCGGACAAGTTTTGAATTAAAGGATTGAGTTGCAATAATTGCAGGGATTCTAGTAGGCGTTTTTGATTTAAAGGAGTGGATGCCCCTAAAGCTATACGGCTACGGATATAATTTGGGTTGAGTCGCCTAGTTCCAGTTATCTGGATATCCTCTAATTTACCTTCAATTACTTGGATTTGAACAACGCCATCAGTAAGAGTTTGTTCAGTAATATAAGCTCCAGAAGTAACGTACCCTTCTTGAATATAAAGTTCAGTAATTT
The DNA here is from genome assembly GCF_020829685.1 of Nostoc sp. CHAB 5715. Lineage (GTDB taxonomy): Bacteria > Cyanobacteriota > Cyanobacteriia > Cyanobacteriales > Nostocaceae > Nostoc. Next base: position 10,290 of record NZ_JAIVFR010000035.1, read on the forward strand.
TAGAGCGAATTTCTAATAAGTCTGTAAATGTAATTGGTCGATTTGTAAAACACTCGGTTTTCTGCCTCAACCTGTATGTCAGGTTTTTTTGACTGCATTCTAGTATTTGATTAAACTTTTCTTGGCTGAATACTGTACTGCCAATAACTTCAAATTGTTTAACAGTAAAGATTTGTGATGTTTCAGGGAGTGGTTCATCTGGTATGGGAACTGGTTGATCAGGTTGGAATAGTTCGGATGGAGGGGGTAGTTGCTGTGGTGGAGAGGGTGTTGTTGGTATTCTGGGCGGAGGTGGTTGGACATCCTGCGGTGGTGGGAGTTGTGGGAGCGAGGGAGAATTGTTTTGGAGTAGTTGTACGCGATTGACTGTCTGCGCTTTACCGGGTGTAGTTGCTAGGCTACTGAGTAATATAAGCAAGCAGGATGCTGCAAGAGTTGGAGTAATTTTAGCTACCATGACATTGAATTGCGTTCTGTCTGGAAGTATGAGGAGTAGTATTAGATGAATTAGCACTGAGGACTATTTGTCCTTTGGCGTTTAGTACTGCACCTGTGGCTTCAACAATGCGTTGAGGAGTGGAGGTCGTTGGTTTAGTTGTTGGTTTATTAGTAACAGGTGGTAGGGAACGGTTGTTATTGCTGAGTTTAAAAGGCACCCAATCTATTTGGGTTGCATCTGGAGTGAGAATGTCTTTGGGACTGGGTGGTAAACCGCCACGTCCGGTGATCACAAATCGGTTTTGGGCGTAACCTGGACTATAGCAGCCTTGGGCTAGTTGGGTGTCAACTGGTACTGTTGGCAACTCAACCAAGCCACTGTTGGGGTCAGTACCAGGTGTATTAAGTTCTACAGTGCCATTAAGCTCAGGACTTGCTCCAGTAGCGGTAATGTCACTTGTGCGCTCTGATTGCGTATCTTGGAACTGTGCACCAAAAATACCAAAAGCGTTGATTCGCACTCTTCCGCCAAGGAAGTTAGCAGAATTGGCACTGATGTCGCTATTTCCGAAAGCAATAAGGAAATCGGTGTCAATGTTGATATCACCGCCAATAACGTTTTCTCCAGTAGCGTTGGTAAAGATGTTGCTGTTGCGGCTCATGATTAAATTTTCTGAGTTAATATTGATTGTCGCTTGTTGCCTATTTGGGACAACTTTATTACTGCGTGTGTTGGCGGTGAGCAAAGCGTTATTGTTTAAGCGAATAGAGCGAGCAGTTAATGTCATATTCCCTGCGGTTCCTGTTCCGAAACTGTTCACAGCTAACCTTGCTCCATCTTGCACGAGCAAGGAATTAGTTTTAATCGTCAAATCCCCTGCATCCCCTGTTGAGTTTGGCTGTGCGGAAGCAAATAAGCCACTGGGAAACTGACCATCTGCTGATCCACCAATGAGTTGAATATTTTGGGCATCAACGCTTAAATTTCCTGCCTTGCCCTTACTAAAGGTAGAAGCATTCACCTGTGCCCCATCTTGCACGAACAAGGAATTAGTTTTAATCGTCAAATCCCCTGCATCCCCTGTTGAGTTTGGCTGTGCGGAAGCACTCAAGAGACTGCGAAACGGACCATTTGCTGATCCACCAATGAGTTGAATATTTTGGGCATCAACGCTTAAATTTCCTCCCTTGCCCTCACTAAAGGTACTAGTACTCACCTGTGCCCCATCTCGCACGAGTAAGAAATTAGTTTTAATCGTCAAATCCCCTGCATCCCCCGTAGAGTTTGGCTGTGCGGCGGAAACAAATAAGCCACTGCGAAACTGACCACCAATGAGTTGAATATTTTGGGCATCAACGTTTAAATTTCCTCCCTTGCCCTCACCCCATGTACCAGCACTAATCTGTGCCCCATCTTGCACGAGCAAGGAATTAGTTTTAATCGTCAAATTCCCTGCATCCCCTGTTAAGTTTGACTCTGCGGAAGCACCCAAGGCACTAGCATACTGACCATCTGCTGATCCACCAATGAGTTGAATATCTTGGGCATCAACGCTTAAATTTCCTCCCTTGCCCTCACTAAAGGTACTAGTAGTCACCTGTGCCCCATCTTGCACGAGCAAGGAATTAGTTTTAATCGTCAAATCCCCTGCATCCCCTGTTGAGTTTCGCCCTGCGGAAGCAGTCAAGGCACTGGGAAACTGATCATCTGCTGATCGACCAATGAATTGAATATCTTGGGCATCAACACTTAAATTTCCTCCCTTGCCCTTACTAAAGGTAGCAGCACTTACAGCTGCCCCATCTTTGAGTAGCAGAGTATTAGTTTTAATAGTCAAATCACCCGCATCCCCTGTTGAGCCTGGTTCTGCAGAAGCATACAAGCCACTGGAAAATCCACCATCAGCACTTTCCCCAATAATTTGCACATCTTGGGCATCAACGTTTAAATTTCCTCCCTTGCCTGCACCAAATGTACCAGTACCTACCTGCGCTCCACTCTCAATTCGTAAGGTTCCAGTGCTGATATTGATATCGCCTCCCTGTCCAGCTGCTTCTGGTTGCACCTCATTAGCAATCAAGCTATTATTGTCAAGATTAATTACTCCAGTTGCATTAACTTCAATATTTCCTGCCTTACTATTCTCAGAAGCCAGCGCACCATCTATTCCTGCAAACAGGAAACTCCTTCCTGTCATCTCTAAATTCTGGGCATTAACCGCGATACTTCCACCATTACCAGCAGTAACTCTTATTCCTGCACCATTGCTTAGTGTTACATCACTTTTTTCTACACTATCGGGAAAACTCAAACTCAGGTTATTACCATTCTCATTCAACCCAACCGTTCCCGCACCTGCTAACCCACCTAACTCGACTCGTCCACCAAAAGCATACAAATTGCCACCATCCATATTGATATTGCCGCCTACCAATAGCAAACTCTTGCCATCTGGTACGCGCAAACCTCTTGCTATAAATTCAGAAGATGGATTTAAACCGGAAGGAGCAATTGAGTTATTTTGAATAGATGCGGTTTTTATTTGATTAAACAGTAAGGCAGAAGGATTGACTGTTAGCAGAGATAAAGAACTTTCTGGATTGGAGGCACTAAAAAAACCTTGATTGCCAAATTGCAGTGCATTCGCTGTAGTCGCAACAAAAGAACCACCAATATTCAATTGGGCACCCTGACCAAAAATAATCCCGTTGGGATTTATTAGAAACAGGTTAGCTGCGCCCTTAGTGCTGATTATTCCATCAATATTAGATACAGATCCACCTGTTACTCGACTAATAATATTTTGAATATCTACAGCATTATTAAAAGAAGCAGTACCACCAATAGGAACAGAAAACTCACTAAAGCTGTGAAATAAATTTTTGCCTGCTTGCGTTCCTTCAGTGATATTGAAAGTGTTTCCATCTCTTGTGACACTGGAATTATTAGCAGGACTTACGCAAAAATCGCCGAAAGGCTTAATTTATCGAACCGCCAAGACGCCAAGAACGCCAAGAATTCGTAGAGCGTGCGTAAGTCCTAATTAGGCAAAGTGCCATCTGGAGCAATTTGAGCGAAAACATGCTCTTGCGAAGAAGCAATCAAAACGCTGCCCATCGCCAAACTACAATACCAATATCGCCAATCTTGAGTTATCCCTAACATTGTACCCACCCGATTACTCGTCTGATTTTGTCAGTTTTCACTCGTTGTAATGCTGTACAATTGGCTCTTTAGCAATATCTTGTAAGCCAATGGCATTTAATAGGTCAACCCAATCTTTATTAAGAGTTGCATTCTGCGAATTTGCATGGCGCAGTTGACCTAAATTAGTTAGGGCATCGTACCAAATATTATTAGCACTATAAGCAATGTACTCCCTTGGCTTTGCTGTCTTTAATTGACTATCAAGAGCCTGAGTCAGCACCTGCCTTTGCACAAACCCATCTACATAAAAATTGTCAGATGTTTTTCCCACATCACCACAATAAATATGAAAGTACCAGTGATATTTTTTATTTGCTTTTAAGGAGTATTGCGGTTGTGGTGGAGTAATGCTAATAATACCACGTTTTCCAGACAGAGTAAGAGGTGTTCGATAAACATTCTCTACATCTTTACCAGAGAGCGCTTGTAGCACGAATTCTGCGGAACGGGCAGTCTCTGGTAGTTCAGGAACATAAAACCAAAAAGTTGGATTTTCTGCAACTGTTGATGCCAAGACTGATTTTCCTCCATTACCAGGAACTAAAGCAGTAAGACTCGCCAGGGACTTAGGACACTCAGGATTACGCCCAGCCCCTGCTTTGCGCCGACCTGTAGGTGCGCCGTTTCTGGGCAATGTCGGTTGCTGAAAAGATTGGAAATGCGAATTTTTTACAGGGTTTTGAATCGAATTAGTCAGTTGTGCCTGCACTGATTGCAAATGACTTGTTGCACTAATAATTAGCAAAGAAATTGTGCAAGTCCCTTGAATTCTTTGGATTAGTAATTTTTTTCTAATCATGATTAAAATTTAATTTTCTTCTTTTATCAAGATGAGAACGTCTAAACCATGAAATTACAATTACTTGGGTAGTTAACACTGCTAATACTGGGGGGATAAGTGGCACCCATCCAGCCAGTATAAAAATGCCAAAACATAAGCCAAATAGTGTTAAAAGTATTGCTATCACCGCTAGTCCCAGGTGCAGAGGTTTGGAATAATACCACGCTATAATACCTCCTAATAATGACCATACCCATATCCAAACTGTCTCTATCCATCCAGACCACCACCACAACAAGGGTCTGCGGTCTAAAACTGCACTGAGAATTTGACTTAGCATCTGTGCTTGTACGAACACCCCCGGTATCTGCTTTTGCTTCTGCTTTGCACTAGAACTGAATGGTGTCTTCCAATAATCGTTGGTGTTGGTAGGGGCAGAAAGACCAATAAGAATAACACGGTCTCTAAGTGATTGAATTGATTCTAATGGTATTTTTTCATCTAACACATCTCTCAAACTAACTTGCTCGGCAATTTTTTCAACAGAAGGGAGAGAACTATAATTTAACAATATTTGATAACCAGATGCATCAACTTTTTGATAACCGCTAGTGTGTTCGTTTAATTGCTTAAATACAACATTATCAATTTGTAAATAACCTGATTCTGTAACACTTGATCTTTTCCCTTCTTTATCTAAATAATGAAGTGCTAGTTGGAGATTAAAAGCATATTCTGTGGTACATAGAGATGTTGGAGGAGGAGTCAAATATAAAAGCTGGCGACGAGCAATAACTTCATCATCTGCAACAAAATCACTAAAACTTAACCGTTCCTTTGGAACTCCATCAGGTGACGGAATCCCATCACTATCACCATCATCATCAGTTGTAGCAACTTTGCACACAAAAAATAGACGATTATCCTGGCTAAAAC
>NZ_JAIVFR010000360.1 GCF_020829685.1 Nostoc sp. CHAB 5715
GCCCAATGCCCAATGCCCAATGCCCAATGCCCAATGCCCAATGCCCAATGCCCAATGCCCAATGCCCAATGCCCAATGCCCAATGCCCAATGCCCAATGCCCAATGCCCAATGCCCAATGCCCAATGATCAATAACAAATGATGCAGCGAATAAATGGCTCCATCACTCATAATTAAGTTGATTGTCCACCAAAATATCGTATGAGCGATCTGGAGCACTACTATAGAATTTTGGAATTAGAGCCTGGGGCAACACTTGAGGAAGTGAACCAGGCTTACAAAGATTTAGTCTTTGTTTGGCATCCCGATCGCATTCCCAAAGACAATCTCCGTTTACAGCAGAAAGCACAAGACAAGCTCAAAGCCATAAATGAAGCTCGTGAAAAATTGCGCTCTCTAAAAACCAAACATCAAACTACACATCACTCACCGCCACCTCAACAGGAAAAACCATCTCAAACAATCCAGAAACCACCAAAGCAAAACTCAGACTTGAGTGGCAAAGATTACAGTCGGGCAAATTTGAGCAATAAAGACTTATCTGGCAGAAATCTAAGTTATGCCAATTTGAGCGGTGCTAATCTCAGCGATACTTTTATGCACAAAGTCAACCTCAGAGGGGCGGATTTATCTGAAGCAAATTTATTTCGGGCAAACCTACTTTTAGCGGATCTCAGAGAGGCGAATTTACGCGCTGCTAATTTGATTGGAGCGGATCTCAGTGGGGCCGACTTGCGAGGAGCCGACTTAACGGGAGCGCGGATTCGCTCTGGTGAGCGCCTTCTGGTTAAACTAGTTGGTACTAACTTAGCAGGGGCAATTATGCCTGATGGTTCAATTTTTCAATAGCTGAGGCTGTGCTATGACACAGAGTAGATGAATTACTCAAATGAATAAGCATTCAAGCATATTGCTTTCTCAATTACTTGAATGCTTGCCCAAAACACCAAAATGAATACGCAGTTTACTGAAATGAGTAATTACCTAACTAGCAACTAGAGTTCTGTACTTCCTCTAGTTGACAATACCTCCACAATCCTCCGCGTGAGTATAGAAATTGAGCAACAGATTTACAACTGCTGCAAAAAATCAGGTTGACCATTTGGATTAAGTCCATTAAGTGTGTTCAATGGTGTGCAAATGGCTTTTGCCTGTCCCTGGAATGTTAAAGTAGCACCCCCTTGACTAACAATATTACCGTCTAACAAGTTAGATACCGGATTGAGAAAACCTAAGACCTTTTCTAAGCCGCTCACTCCAAAATTCTGAGTTTTTGAGACTACCTAGTTTGTGTTTTAATATAACTCTAAAATAATTAACCTAAGTATATATCTACTACCTAGTACCGCAAGGCGGAAGTCAAAAATCAAAAATCAAAAGTATTAGGGAATAAGCTCTTTAGGGACTTTAAATGGTTGCTCTATTTACGCCGTGGCGTACTAGTTTGGGTTTTAATATAACTCTAAAATAAGCAAGCTGGGGTTTGCTTGCTGAATCTCCTGAAATGAGAAAGCAATTTGTAATTTTAATGATCAGCAGTATCCTTCAAGAACTCGGAAATCTGATCTAGCTTCATCCATCCCTACAACCTGCCTGTAAAATTGAATATGATATCTCAAGACTTTTAGGCACTGTGAACTTTTTTATCGGTTGTGCTGTTTGGGCATATAAAGGTTGGGTGGGCGAACTCTATCCCCAAGGCACTCGCACTGCCGATTTTCTGCATCTCTACAGTCGTCGCTTCACGACTGTAGAAGGTAACACCACCTTTTATGCCGTGCCTAACCAAGAAACTGTAACCCGTTGGGCTGCCGAAACACCAGCAGGTTTCTAATTCATCCAGCTCTCTAACTAATGGAATATTGCGATCGCCTGACCATTCTCCTTCATGCACGTCTTGGCTTGGTGCATCTACCATCGTTTGACCCAGTTGTTTGACCCAGGTGATGATAGTAGTATGATGAACTCCTTTAACACGTTCAATGCCCCTGAAACCCATACCTGATAGGATGGATACATTTTTAAGCATTCTTCCTTCATCTCATTACTGTAAGTTCTTGAAGGTTCGTAGTTATCAATAAACTGACGACCACAGCTAACAGATATGTAATTCTGTTTACCACTTTTTCTTCCGTTCTTACGGATATGGCTGTCATCACAACTTGGACAATTCATATCAAATACCCACTAATATCATATCCGGCTAATTAGTTATAATTCCCGAATTCTATGCAGAAAACCTAAAACCCTTTCCCTGTGCCCCTCTGCTCCTCTGCCCCTCTGCGGTCTTATTGATAAGTCTTTAACCGGACACGATATAACCCTCTTCTGTCACTCTCCGAAAACATTTGCCATTTCTGAATTCTAGAGTTTTTGTATAGCAAGCGGTCGCGCGATTATTTTTTAATAACAAATACAAGACCCATTTTTTTCTAATAGTATAGCTTGTATTGATTGCCTCATAAGGCTTCTAGCGATCGCCCTCCCGGAAAGTGACAGAAGAGGGATAGCTACATACTTGCCCTTAACGAGTATCTGAAAATTGTCCCAACACCATTGGGAATGCAAATTCACTACCATAGGGTTTACCGCACTGTTGAAGATATTGGCTATCAGCAAGAGTTACTCAATTCTTTGTTAACCAGTCTTTTAAAGGGAATTTGCATGGCTATTATTTCATTTCCAAAATTTTTGGATCTGTTGCTTAAGCGACACAACAAGTCTTCGTATTCCCCAAAAATCTTTACCACAACACTTGAGTACAAGCACTCTAGTCAGATTCAACACTATAAGCAATGCAACGAGTACATTAAAAGTAGAACCCAGAAAGGACTGTAGATGTTTAATGTTCAACCTTTGAGGAGAATTAAGGAAATCATTGATTAATGCAATAGCAAGGGATGGGTAGCCGAGGACTTGCCTCCATAGCATCGGTAGTACAGCCCAAAGAAAATATCCCCAAATACTAAAGCTAAGAAGTGTATATAGTACAAGCGTGGCTGTAACTAACATTGACCAAGGTAATGACTGCACTGGTTGGTGACGCAGCCGAGCAATGAAATGGTGAAAAATGCGTAACGGCTGCTGACCTAAGTTGGTTACGCCCATTGCATCTGCTATAACCCAATAGCCATCGGATTTGAATACTGGGTTGAGCATAAATAGGCAGCTACTTGCAATCAGTATAAGAGCAACCTTAAATGGCTCCCAGCCGGAGAGCTTATAGACGATTACGTAGAGGGCAGCTACAACTAGCTGAAAAAAGATACCTCCCAAGTCAACAATTACGCGCTGCCACCGTAACAGTTCCCAGGCAGCACTGACATCACTATAAAAGGCAGGGAAGATTAGGTAAATGGTGCCACCAATCTCTCCCGCTTTGGCACCATAACGTACACATGCGCTGGCGTGTCCAAGTTCGTGTATGAGTAACGAAACCAGAAACAGCACGTAACCACACCAGAAGACCGTCGGGGTAACATTAAGCGAAAGATCATGTTGTGGGGCTATTGCTGTAGCCAAAATAACTCCGGTCAAAAGGCAACAGGCTATCACCGGCTGAAATACTACTGATAGGTAGGAAGCGATTCTATTAACGGTTGCTTTTGGTAGAAAACAGCAGCGTAGCAAAAAGCCTGATGGAGTGTGGTTAGCACTGTGTTCGATCTTTGCAATCCGCTCAACAACATTTTGATAAGCCGCCTCGACGGTAGCTAACGATACACTCCGCCCCATTTGCTGACTAAGGATCTCAGCTAGTGTTGCAAATGACACACCTGAGCTACGCTGTACAAGCAGTTGATACGCGATAGGCGAAAGTCTGATGTAGCTACCACTCTTACTAACCAGCAAATATACTGGTTGACCTTCAGAGGTGTCAACAACTAATCGCTCCTTGAGTCCTCGCTCTGCAAAGGTTGTTGGATCGATCTGCTCCTGCTGTGAATCGGTAACTGAATGCGCCTGCTGGCGTTGCCGTTTAACCATTCAACGTGCTTCCTCTCGGGAAAATTACACTTTGGTGAAGGCTTGCAATCACGTTATTAAATGTGACTAACTTACCGTAATGATGTAACAGTCTACTGTTTTGTCTTGCTGACTATATCTGACCTGTTCACAGATACGTTCTCGATCAATCGATTCCAAGCCATCGCAGCCTTTACGACATATGTACTCGTAATTGTTCGGCTGCCATAGGGTTCGTTGATTCTGGGACGAATAAATTGAATGCTTGACCAACTATTATCATCTTCCTGGCTGTGCTGGAGATAGACCAGTGCCCGCTCGGCTCGGTTAAGATCGCCTGTATCGCCACTGCACTCCTGAGCAGATGCCAGTCCCAGCAGAGCCAAGGCTGTACTCAGGGGATCGCTCTCATCTTTCAAACCCCAGCCCCCATCATCTCTTTGATGGCTTCGCAGGAAGTTGAGGGCCCGCTCAATAGTAGGCGAGTCAGGTTGAGCAACAGCAAACAGCCGCAGGCAGACATAGGTTCCGTAGTACAAACCGTAATACCACCTGCTTACCCAACTCCCGTCAGCTTGCTGTTGGGATTCTAGGTACATCATTCCATCCCAAATTGTTTGTGTAAAGCGCTGCTGGTCGTAGAGCATTAACGCATACAGCAGATTCGCCATTACCTCGTTGTCTGGACCAGTACCCCATTTAGACTGATTAAATTCTACCTGACGCTCCTGCTGAGGAGTACGCCCCGTAGCAGGCACAATCCAAGTCTCGAAAGAGCCATCAGCGCGAACGTTATCTTGCAACAATACCGCCAGCGGTGTTTCACAATATTCAGCTACCTCTGCTTTTCGTCCAGCACGCAGCAGAACCTGCATAACTTGACCTAGATCGTCAGCGTCTGGCGCTAGCTCCGGTACACTAGAGAAGTAGCTCCATCCCCCAATCCCAGAAGTCAGTCGGCAGCTAACCAAGTAGCTAGCCTCGTAACCAATCACCTGCTGAAGCTGACCATGAAGCAGTTCGTCGGCATCACACAGGGCATCAGCAATTAGCGCTCGCTGAAAGACGTCACCGTAGTGATACTCCTGGGCTGCACTGAACTCCTCCTCTTGAGTCAAGTGCATAATGTGTCGTGCCTCGCCAAAGCCGAACCGCCACTGCTGAACAATGAAGCGCAATCCATCCCAAATTATCTGCTGCCACGGACTCTGTGCAGAGGGAAGAGTTAGGACAAACTTCGGCTGTGAGCGCACACGGTGAAGGTTAGCGTCCACAATCCGCTCAATATCTTGCAAGAGAGCTTGGCAGCGATGGCGCAACTTAGCTGTAATAGTGTGCCACTCAGAGCCAAGCAGGTTTGTTGTTATCCTATCAGCGCGCTCAAGTGACTCAAGGGCTAACTCCACGATATAGCGTGCATGCCCATCATAGTAAATTTCACGCGCTAGTATGTCCTTCCAGAGCGTCATTTCTTCCTTGTTACCTTGTGCAGGTCGTTCGTGGAGAATGCGTGAGAGAAGCAATGAGGGAATCCCGCTGTACAAATCTTCCTTCCAATCGAGGAGGTCATCTGACATTTGGCAGGCAATGTTGAAGTGGTTAATCGCCTCTATTAACGGTTTGAGCAAACTGTCATCCTGCGCCAGTTCAGCTAACCCAGCAATGGTGGCTTTAGAAATGCCGTTCTTGCCGACAGCAATTTGGAGTGCCACTGCCTCGGAATATTCCTGCCAAGGCTGGTCTCCTGAAGCGAAGCGATACTCATAAACACAGGCTTTGGCATACTCCACTACGTAGTCATGGAAGCGTTCCCAAAAGGCTGTCTTCGGTGGGAAGATTTGGTGCAACAGATAATAAGCTTCCAACTGCCGCGCTTGAGTAGATAATATACTCGTCGATAAATCAACGGTAGCCGTACAATCCATCATTTTGTCGTAAAGGAAGATCGAGCTGGCAAAGAGACGGCTGGCAAGATTAAGAGGTCTAACATCTGCTAATGTTAATGATGGAAATGCTTTTATAAAAAGATAAGGGTAGTAATCGTAGATTGTTACCTGCAAATTAGAACTCAGAGCAAGTTCATCTGACCAGCGCTCTAGCAAACGACCTACAGCCTTTCTAGTTACTTCAATTTCCTGCTGTATGTGCAGTGAAAAGGGTGGTGAAGACAATGCTTCAAAGGATTGGAGAGACAAAAAATCACCTCAAGACTTTACTGAATATTTTTCTTACAAACTTACAGTTGAAACGGATTAATTTCTATCAGGAGTAATATACGTGGTACGAAACTTAGGACGATGCAACAATAAGCTGCACCGTCGGGTCTATACTAATGCTGGGAAAAGTTACTTACCTATTCCCAAATAACAGCTACAAGCGAATCATCAGTGGGAGCGTCAGTGGGAGCGGCAGTGGGAGCGGCGGCTAACTCTAGGCGACGTTCTAGTTCTTGAACATCTAGGGCTTGGATGTCCAGGCTTTCGACCTCATGTCCGTCCACTGAAACAATTTCATGCTCGTGCTTTTCGGCATTTATTGGTTCAAACTGTTTAAATTGCATACTGTTTCTCCATGTTGTAGTTTTTAGAGCAGGTCGCGATTAAATTCAATACAAACTTAGGGCAAGTTATGTTGTCTAGCATTAGACACTTGAATTTTCTCCTTCCACTTACTTTTTGTCTCTATACTGACATCAGGACAAAACTAAAGATTTTCGCGGTAATTTCGGATTATTACAAAAGTTCAAATTTAACCTGACATCAACTATAAAATGCAAGCATAACTC
>NZ_JAIVFR010000361.1 GCF_020829685.1 Nostoc sp. CHAB 5715
GTGACTTGAATCACCAAGCTAAGGTATAGGATGCTATATGGTGGTTAGGTACTTAACCAGGTGTGGATTATGACTGATGAAATTCAGAAGAAGAGAGCGCAAGTTGTATCAAAGTTAATTTCTGCTTTTGGTGGGATTGTCGCACTCAACCGTCCGATTGATGCAGCTACAGCTAGCGAGTTAACTAAAACATTTTTAGAATGTGTGGTTGCACCAAGTTGTGATGCAGAAGCTCAAGAAATTCTTGCAAAGAAATCTAACGTGCGGGTTTTGACTCTACCTGATTTGAGCAGTGGCCCTAAGGATACAGTAAAAGCGATCGCAGGTGGTTTTCTTGTCCAAGCTAGCGATGACGTGATTGCTGATACCAGTCAATGGCAAGTTGTCACTGAACGTCAACCCACACCCGACGAGTTAGCCGAATTGCTGTTTGCTTGGAAAGTTTGCAAACACGTTAAATCTAATGCCATTGTTGTGACAAGCGATCGCACTACACTAGGAGTAGGTGCTGGTCAAATGAACCGCGTCGGCTCAGTTAAAATTGCCCTAGAACAAGCTCAAGAAAAAGCCAAAGGTGCAACTCTCGCCAGCGATGGATTCTTCCCCTTCGATGATTCTGTGAAAACAGCCGCAGCAGCAGGAATTACAGCCATTGTCCAACCAGGGGGAAGTGTGCGCGATAAAGATTCAATCAAAGCTGCTAACCAACTGGGTTTGGTGATGGTCTTAACTGGTGTACGTCACTTTTTACACTAAATTATTGCTTGTTAGGTGTGCAGTTTACAAAGTGTCACACAATTTGCTTGCTTTTTGATTGAATTAGTGATATGGTTTACTCGTGTGTGAGGAGCAAGTTAAAAATAAAAAGCGTTTGGGGTGGAAACACGGCAACACTCCCAAGCGCTTTTTAATTTGTCAGAAATTAGATTGCTTGTGCAGTTTTGAAAATGTCACTCAAAATACTTGCCATTTGATAGAAGTAGTGATAATGTTTATTTGTGTGTGAGGAGCAAGTTGAGAATAAAAAATGCCTGGGGTGGAAACACGGCAACACTCCCAGGCATTTTTTAATTTATATATAGAAATATAAAAATTGGATTGTAGGTGCAGTTTTGAAAGTGTCACTCAATATACTCGCCTTTTGATAGAAGCAGTGATACTATCTAATTGTGTGAGGAGCAAGTTAAAAATAAAAAGCGTTTGGGGTGGAAACACGGCAACACTCCCAGGCGCTTTTTAATTGGTATGCAGAAAAAGTTCTTGCAGATTCGCCAGAATTATTGAGATAATCACCTAAAGTCCAAAATCCAGTCAACCCCGCTCACAATCAGAAATCTAGGTGCAAATCAATCGGCTGACTCAACAAATTCAGTTCATCATCGAGATTGACCAATTGAAACAAGTGATGCGCCAAACCCTACTCACTGATGGGTCACGCCGGGAAAATAGTGCAGAACATTCTTGGCATTTAGCGGTGATGGCAAGTGTATTAGCAGAATATGCCCCAGAGGGTGTTGATATATTCCATGCCACAGTGCGTTGGGCGGGTTCCCCGACTTGAAGCAACTGGCGCGGCGCAGAGGTCACGGAGGAATGAGAGTTTGAGAGGGTTTTTGCGTAAGTCCTACCATTAAATAACCTGAGAACCAGCCTCCGAAATCGGTTTCGCCAAAATTACTTCCCACTCAGATTGCGAGAGTGGTTTCAACTCTATTTGCATATCAAAACAATTACTAGCTGCGGCAACTAAAGCTGCAATAATCTTTTCTACACTCAGACTTTGAGACAGTTGTACAGTCGTAAAAGATTCTGCACCAAATACTTGATTGAACAGTTCAGCATCCGGTTGCAAACGGATGGAACCATGTTGCAAAATTGCCCCACTACGTCGCAATTGAGCGCTACCAATGAGTTTGCCACCATCTGGCAAAACTAAATCTGCACTGGTAGCAGTACCAAAACAATTAGGGTTGTGGATGTAACTTCGCCCAGCCGTACCGTAATGTAATTCTACGCCAAGCGATCGCCACCCTTGAATCAAAAACTCACAAATTTTTTCGTACACCTGGAGGCGATTACCCGTAAGTCCAGATGTGACTACAGCGTAAGTTAAATCACCTTGGTGTAGCACTGCCCGCCCACCGGTAGGACGCCGCACTAAATCCAGTTTTTGCCCTTGCCAAGTTAAATGTTGCCAATATTCAGGGTATTGACGTTGATGATAGCCGAGAGAAATGGCAGGTGGCGACCAGGTATAAAAACGCAGAGTTGGCGGCTGCTTTCCAGATTGGTGCTGTTCTAGCAACCATAGGTCAATCGCCATCTGCACATTGCCAGCCGCCTCTAGCAAAGGAATTAGTCGCCAAATCTGATTACTATGCATCCGATGCAGCAATAGCCCAATCTAAAATCCAAAATCCAAAATTCCTTAAGTTGCACCAAATTCAGATTGTAAAGCTTCATCGTTGTTATCAGCGATCGTTGCCACAATAGTAATCAGTCGAGACACTTCGCCTGGAGATAATTCCGCTAAGGTGCGTGTTGATATCACAACCACTCGGTTTTCAATAATACCAAAACGCGCTTCAAAAGTGCTAGAGCAGTTTAACTCTAAAAGATACCGCATTAACTTAGGTTCATTTTTGGCAGGTAAATTTAGCACCGCAGACCAAACCGTGATGGTGTCTTCATCAGTTGTCCCGTTGAGTTGGACAAATACTTCCACACTTCCATACTTAAACTTCCAGAGATAACCACCCTCTGGAGTCTGGCTAACCATCGCACTGTCATCTTGTTCCAAAGAATCGATGACATTCTCAATTACCTCCAGATGGTTAATGCTTGCCGTTTCGGCGATTAGCTCATTAATGGATTTGTTACTAGGTATGGTTTCTTGGTAGCTTGTCATAGAGATTTTTTCCTCAACATGCTTGCTGTCTTATCTACACATACTTTATAACTTGTAGACGCAGTTGGTTTGAGCTTCCTTTTGGCCTACTTTCTAAATGCCCAAAGTGTGGGGCTGCATAAGGGATTAGGAATCATATCACAAGTAATTTGCCGGACATGATATCAAGCAAGCGATCGCATTATTTCATGCAAGGTATGGCGGGTTGCCAGTGAACTTAAGCCCCTTTTTCACCTTGGAACTGCTACTTGATTAATTACCGACGCAATTACCGCATCCATTTGTAAACCATCCAGCATTGCTTCTGGTTTCAAAATGAGGCGATGACGTAGCAGGGGCGATGCAACTGCTTTAACATCATCTGGCGTTACAAAATCTCTTCCAGCCAACCACGCTAATGCTTGAGATGTCTGCAACCAAGCACCAGCAGCGCGAGGTGATGCACCCAAAGTTAAATCGGGATATTGACGCGATGTTCTCACCAACGCCAACAAATAATCAACGATCGCTTCTGATACTTTAACCTCTTTGACTGCAAGTCGTGCTTGCAAAATGTCGGCTACTGTTGCGATTGGTTTCAAACGGCTAATATCCAAACGCCGTGCTGCAAAACCCGCCTGACGATTCAGTAACATTTGCTTTTCAGCAGCTTGATCTGGGTAATCTACCACTAGCTTAAATAAAAATCTGTCTAACTGCGCCTCTGGTAAGGGATAAGTCCCCTCAAATTCCAGGGGGTTTTGGGTTGCAATCACCCAAAATAAATCTGGTAAGGGCAAACTTTCACCATCCAATGTTACCTGCATCTCTTCCATCGCTTCTAGTAGCGCCGCTTGTGTCTTGGGAGGAGTACGGTTGATTTCGTCTGCTAGCAGCACTTCGGTAAATATTGGCCCTTTTTTTAAAGTGAAATTGCGGCTATTTAAGTCAAAAATATTTGTACCAATAATATCTGAAGGTAAGACATCTGGTGTTAGTTGAATCCGGCGAAAATCCCCTTGGATTAACTGCGCCAACACTTTTACTAGGAGAGTTTTACCAGTTCCCGGTACTCCTTCCAAAATTACGTGTCCACCCGCTAGCAGTGCTACTAAAAGTTTTTGTATTAGGCTCGATTGTCCGACAATTACTTGATTAAGACCTTGACCAAGGCGAATTAAGATAGGATGAGTTTCGCTCATATTTTTTTATTGATAAATTACTAATGCAGAAATATTATGCATAATTACAAAGGGATTTCTAAGAAATAAACGAACCACAGAGACGAGGCAGTGCGTTGGGCGGGCAATGCCCGACAGCCAAGCAACTGCCGTGGAGAGAAAACAGAGAGAGGATTTTTACATCAGTTTTGGGATATTTTTTATTTGGAAACCCAACAAAATTAATTACGAATTACGAATTAGTCTAATGGTTCGCCATTTCCCCAACCAGCTTAACAGTTCTCGTTCACTGATGGGTTGTTTGCGAGATTGTAGCTTTAAAACTGCATCTAGTTCTGCTGCACTTGCACCTGTTTTTTCTATCCAGAAATTGATCAAGGCTTGATGTTCTAAAGGTATTTGCCCTAATCCCAAGGCTTTTTGGAGTTGTAGTTGTTCTTGTTTACCCACCATCTCTACAACAAAATCGGTGGTATCAGCTTTCTGCAACACTCCCGCTAAAGCTTGGATGTATGCCGAGCTGTTATCTACAACTGGTGTATCTAAAGCTACTGGCTTGCCAAAGCGGCGATTCTGCGCCCAAATTAACACTAATAGCAGGATACCTACCTGCACCACGATTGGAAATACAGCAGTTTTAGCAAAAAAACTAAATAAATCTCCTTCGCTTTCTTTCTTTCTGACATCGGCATCTTTATAGCCGTGGATGTATTCATCGACAAATACTATGTTACCTTTTTCAGTTACTAAACTGGCTAAATACTTGAAATTACTTAAATAATCTTGGTAGGCGTTGGCGGCTAAATAAGGAGTGGTAGAAAAAATCACCTTTCCTTGTTTGTAATTTTCTTCCCAGACAACAGCACCAAAGCGATCGCCTAAATCAACTTGTTTCTGTTTAGCTTTCCGATACCGTCTACGTGTATCAATTTTAATATCACCTTGGGGAGATCTCTGCATAGTGCTAAATTCTGCTTCTGTAACCCGCGCCCACGCACCCAAAATTACCAAAGTATTCCCTTTTTCTACCCATTCACGCTTTTGACTATCCAGCGTCGTCTCCTTTAGATCGCTGCTTACCTGTAGGAAGGTAAAAGGGTTGTTATCTGGCTGAATGTCACTAAAAGGCTTTTGCCAGCGTTTGATAGAAATTCCCTGCTGTTGGATAAAAGCATACCAAGCACCATAACCATCAGAGGCGCGATTATAAGTAGAGCCAGCGTTAATTTTAGTATTATTGGGAGCCGCAAACAAACTAAGTAAAACGATCGCAGCTAGTGCGATCACGGACATCCAAGCAAGGCGATTTGAACGTTTCATCTTCGACTTTCACTATAATCACTGCGTTTCAACATAATTTTAAGTACTATTACTTATTGACAAAAACTCTATAACCTTAACCTCTTACTGATGGGCGTAGCCCATTACGAATTACTTCGATGTTCCATAAACACCACAGGAACTCTGAACAGCCTTTTAGCTAATTGCGAGAATCTAAATTTCCCCTTGAGCGAAGACTTGCCTTTTGTACTGGGAAATTGTGGCAACTCTTCAAAAGATATTGGCACAAAACCAAAGCGACTGTAAAACTGCGCCAATCGTTCACCTAAACATTCAAGATAAAGTGGTTGCGTTGCTGTATTAATCAAATGCTGCGTTAGCAAAGTACCCAAACCGCGACCTCTCCAAGCTGATACAACCACTAAACTACCAAGTTCTTGTGCCCCTGAGAAATGACGTAGCTGTCCACAAGCTACCAGATTGCGTAGGCAATGCCTGCCGTAGGCATCGCATTCAATTACCCAAAATTGCTGCCAATTTAATTGGGTTGGGTCGAGTTTCGCTGAAAACACCAGCAATCGAATCGACCACTGATCCCCAGAGGTTGCCTTGCGAAGCATACACCCAGATGGTAACGATAGACTGCTCTGGTTCATTAATTACACAATGATTAGTTTGTATCACAATCATCACATCATATTATTTACCTAGTACAGGTCGGCGGAAATAAACCTCCCTTAACCATAGAAAGCCTTGTAAGGTTAAAAAACTCTACATTTCTAGATTTTTCTCAGTATACATGAGTAGTAATAAACAATACTTTCGATAGAGGTAGAAATCAGCTATGACTATATCTGGATAGATGCACTCACACTCCTAATCTTCTTAAGATAATGGCAACAATAAAATTATTAGGAATGTAATAATGTCTGAACAACAATCTGGTAGCCAAGAAACTACACCCAGTTCTTCTGGTAATTACGAAACCACTCTTGACGAAAGTAAGCGCAAAACTGGCGATAGTGAAAAGAGCGATGCTAAACCCACTGCTACACCAGAAGCACCTGGAGAGGATGGTATCGCAGGTAGCCCCAATCAAGGAACTGAGTCACGTTAATTGATTTGAAGTTTGCCAAGTTTCAATAATCTACTTGGCTTTTTCTAGTAACCCCGATTTACTAAACTTTGAGTGGATAGTTGTGGTTTATATCACGATTATCCACTCATTTTTGTTGTGTGAGAATCGTTTTTAGGACAATACAGTTCAGTTGCAACTGGTCGAGCGACTCCAGGCCCAGGTCGTCCAGGAACTGGCGCGTGGTCGCAAACAGCGCAGGCCGCCCGGCAGCCTCGCGATGGCCGATGACCTCGACCCAGCCGCGGTCTTCCAACTGCTT
>NZ_JAIVFR010000362.1 GCF_020829685.1 Nostoc sp. CHAB 5715
GCACACCATCTACTAAACGCTCATGGAGTTCACACATAAAACGTAAGCAGATAGGCAGGGTTGTGAGTCTTTCTAAGCCATATTCTAAAGTACGCACATAATTCAAAACTTCTTTAACATCAGATTCTGGTGGAGAAGGATTTATACCTGGAAGCGTTAATTGTCCGGTTTCATAAGCGTAGAGGTTAGTAATATCTGCTTGGGTTCCCTCAATACGTGAAGACAGCACTGCCTCCCGGCGAATAAATGGACGGATGAGAAGATTAGGATTGAGCATAGTACGTCCTAATCCTGCAAGTTCACCCAAAGCTCGGTCAGCATCAGAAAGTGTGCGCCAAATTTCTGTATCCAGTTCTAACACTGGTGGTAAAGGGTTGGGAACAAAAGCAAAACAAGGATTTTCTCCTTGTATAATTTGCACTAATCGACCTGTTGGGCTATTTTGAAAGTCTTCTGGTTTCATACCGTATTGCTATTTTCTATGCCAACTATTTATTGATAAAAAATCTCGTCCCTGCTCAGTAATGTGTTGTGCGATCACTCAAACTTACTCTGCTGGCAGTATTGTTATACCTAAGTTGGACAATATACCAGAGTAAGTTCAAAGTGAGATTTAAGCCAAAGCCGAGCAAAAATCAGAATTACTAGAAGTCAAAAACAGTATGCCAAATAATTCAATCTGTCAACGCAGACAAATAATTAGTCAATCGACAAAATCAATCCAGATTTTGCAGCCCCATTGCAATCTTACTATGCTTCTCAATTTGCCCCATCACTTGTTTTGCCCGTTGAATCACCACCGCTGGTAAACCCGCTAATCTTCCCGCCTCAATCCCATAAGACGAAACACCAGCTACTCCCCCTTGGGTGATTGCCACCGATATATAAGGGCCTAGCGCGATGCCACCCGTAGCTGTTGCAGAGATACCAAGTAAAGTTTTTAATCCACTCAAGCCCAAATTTGCCAACAGTTCACTAGCACCAATGCCGCCCATACTCAGGGCGATTTTTTGTAGCAATTGTACAGCCCCGGCTTCGGTCATGGAGAAGCCATAGAGTTTAGATAAACCCAAAATCAGAGCAATATCAATGACTACACTACTCAGAATATCTACCACAGTTAGGGGATTAAGTGCGATCGCTAATGCTTTAGTCATTACAGCCTTCCAAATCAACTGATTAGCATTCACCTCCCGAATCATCAGTTTTCGTTCTATCAACTGCTCATTTACAATGTCGGCATAAAGCATGGTATTGAGGGCAACTAAAGCTTTACCCTCACGATGCAGAATCTCTAATATTTTCAGCTTGAGTTCCTCGACTTGGGCATTACCTGTACGCAACTGTATGCCCCTAGTACCATCAGGGCGACGAATCGCCGTCTTCACCAATGGCGATGCCGCAGCCATGACAATTTCTAGAGGTGTGAGTAATTCCCGCACCCTTTCATCCCGGATTTTGTGATAAATTGCCATCCGGTCTGCTTCTGGATACTGGTCTACTTTGTTAAATACTAGAATGATCGGTTTACCTGCTTCCCGCAACTGAGAAAGGGCGGCGTATTCTAGCTTCGTCATGTCGCCAGATATCACAAACAGAATCAAATCCGCAAGTTTTGCAATCTGTTCAGCTAACGCGGCACGAGTTGCACCATCTACCTCGTCTAACCCAGGAGTGTCAATTAATTCCACCTGGGATTGACCTACACCAGGGAGAGTAACTCGCAAAGCACGTTCAGTTTCTCCAATCGCTTCCTCACTAATACTCCAATTAACTCTTTGTGCAGCACGAGTGACGCCATGCAGCGGCCCAGTTTCAAATACTGTTTGCCCAACCAAAGCATTGAGTAGCGAAGACTTACCACGTCCCACCATGCCAAAAGCCGCAATCTGCACCACCATGCGGTCTAGCTTCCCCAGCATGGTTTCCAAATCCGCAATTTCCGCCTCTAACCCGGTTTTTTCTTGGGGGGTGAGGTCGAGATTGCTTACCAAGTTTCGCAGCGCCGTTTGTGCTTGTTTATAGTTTAGTTCCGTCTGAATGTCTTCAAAACTGAAAATAGCACTATCCAGTTCTTCCTCCCAGCTGAAAGAATTTGCGTCAGTGTTGGCGGAATCACTTTGATGAGGTTCAGGCACGGGCAATGTCGAAGTCATATCAATTTTAGATTTTAGATTTTAGATTTTAGATTTTTAGATACACCCCGTTTACTATCCTAGTTATTTTTAGGAGCGGTTTGGCGAGATAAGACAGACGAAGGAGACAAGGAAAATAAGTATGCCCAATGCCCAATGCCCCATGCCCAATGCCCAATGCCCCATGCCCAATGCCCAATGCCCCATGCCCAATGCCCAATGCCCCATCCCCAATGACCAATGACTAATGACCAATGACCAATGACTAACAAAAAGTCATAAACTGAAAAATGCATCTAAATAACTCGTTAGGATCTTGACTAAATTAACTGTGCGGAAAATCGTTATTGCCGGTAACTGGAAAATGTACAAAACCCAGGCAGAGACCCAGGAGTTTTTACAAGGATTTCTGCCCCACTTAGAGGAAACCCCCCAAGGGCGAGAAGTGATATTGTGTCCTCCGTTCACTGATTTAAGTGTTTTGTCCAAGAGTTTGCACGGTAGCCTCATCCAACTGGGGGCACAAAATGTCCACTGGGAAGAATATGGAGCTTATACGGGTGAGATTTCTGGCCCAATGCTGACAGAACTTGGTGTGCGCTTTGTGATTGTCGGTCATAGCGAACGACGGCAATTCTTTTGTGAAACGGATGCAACCGTTAATCTACGCCTCCGAACTGCTCAAAGGTTTGGTTTGACCCCAATTCTCTGTGTTGGCGAAACTAAACAACAACGAGATGCAGGAGAAACTGAATCACTGATTGCTCTCCAACTTGACAAAGGCTTGGTAGATATAGATCAGGATAATTTGGTGATTGCCTATGAACCGATTTGGGCGATTGGTACTGGTGATACTTGTGAAGTAACGGAGGCTAATCGGATAATTGGCTTAATTCGTAGCCAGTTGAGTAATCCAAATGTATCAATTCAATATGGTGGCTCAGTTAAGCCGAACAATATTGATGAGATCATGGCTCAACCGGAAATTGATGGTGTTTTAGTGGGAGGAGCAAGTTTGGAACCTGAGAGTTTCGCTCGAATTGTAAATTTTCAGTCACTGTGATGTGCTTTCTTCTCGTTCCCATGCTCTGCATGGGAATGCCTAATGTAGATTTATGTCAAGGAAATTGATAAAGACTTTTTGGTACATACCTCGCTCGTAGTGGGCGAAAAAACTAATCATATCGGACTAATTCAAACCACGTCAAAGAGTGAGTGTGGTATTTCTTGGACTAATGACTAATGACTTTGCGAAGCAACTTGATAATTAGAGGACGCTGTTTCGAGTGGGGACAGCGCACTTATTTGATGGGGATTTTGAATGTAACGCCTGATAGCTTTAGTGATGGGGGTGATTTTAACACTACCTCTGCCGCTTTAGTACAGGCGCAAGCACTGGTGGCTGCTGGTGCTGATATTATCGATGTGGGCGGTCAATCAACTCGACCAGGGGCAAAGCAAATAACTCTGGCACAGGAACTTGACCGGGTGTTATCGGTGTTACAGGTGATAAGACCAGAAATTTCAGTCCCGATTTCTGTAGATACCACCCGTGCTGCTGTAGCCAAGGCATCTGTAGAAGCTGGAGCGAATATTATTAATGATATTTCTGGCGGCACTTTTGACTCAGAAATGTTACCAACAGTTGCAGAGTTAGGTGTGCCGTTTATTTTAATGCACATCCGTGGAACACCACAGACAATGCAACAACAGACTGATTATCAAGATTTGCTAGGAGCAATTTATAGTTTTTTGGCAAGACAAATTGAGGTAGCAACTGCTGCGGGCATTGAACGGGATAAAATTATTATTGATCCTGGTATTGGCTTTGCTAAGAACTATGAGCAAAATTTAGAAATTTTTCGCCGCTTGCGATCGCTCTTAGCACTCAATTGTCCTATCTTGGTAGGAGCATCCCGTAAAAGTTTCATTGGTCGCATTTTAAATCAACCAGATCCCAAAGCACGAGTTTGGGGAACGGCAGCAGCTTGTTGTGCTGCTATTTTCAATGGCGCTGATATCCTCCGAGTTCACGATGTTCAAGAAATGCGTGATGTTTCACTAGTAGCCGATGCCCTACTGAGAAAAGCCGCACAGAATAACTGTTAGGGATTACCGTTTTCGGATTTTTTGCCATTACTTTCGGTATTTATTGACTCGGCTATCAACTCTTGAAACATTTCACTTGAGTTGGCTGGGTCTACAAAGACAATTTTGGCATTACTGCTCTCACCAAGTTTTTGGCTAGCATCTACGTAATCTTGAGCTACAAGATACCGCAGAATGTCCCTACTATCTGGATTGGAACGGAGAGCTTGAGAAATGATTTGCACTGAAGCCATAGTTCCTTCTGCTTTTTTAATCGCAGCTTCCTTTTCCCCTTCTGCTTCAGTAATCAGCGCCCTTTTTCTGATTACAGCAGCTTGCTCCTCTTCCCTAGACCTTCGTACACTCTCAGGTAAGGTAATTCTCTGAAGGTCTAACCGGAGAATCTCAACTCCCCAATCTGCCGTTACATGATTCAACTGGTCTATGATAGCTGAGTGCATCTCCGCTCTGGAGACATTGGTCTGCTCTAAGGTGTTCTGGGCAATGATTTCCCGGAGCGTGGTTGTGGTTATCTGTATCAGTGCACCTTGGAGATCCTCAATAGCATAAAAGCTTCTCTCAATATCTCTAATGCGCCAGTACACAATAGCATCCACTTCCACATAAATATTATCTTGGGTGATCACATTCTGAGGTTTGATGTCTAAAAACTGCTCTCGTGTCGTATCTTCCATCACAATCTGATATACTAAGGGAACAATAAAGTTCAGCCCAGGTTTAAGTTTCCGATGATACTGCCCCAGGCGTTCGACTAGGGCTTCATTACCTTGATTAATCAGTTTTGCAGAACCTAAGGCATAACCTATAAGCACTAAAACTATAAAAATGATTGGCGTCTCCATATATACTCCTATTCAGCTTTTGGGAGAATTTAGTGTCAAAGATATGCTAATAGCTTGTCATATCTTTGAGTTTAATGTTTTGAGTCTGTAATTTTATCAACACCAGCAGCGATGTCTGATGCCGAATCGCTGCGCGTCTTGTACATATTCTGTAAATGGGCTGTTTTGCGGAATGCGATCGCTATTAAAGCACCTTGATAAAACGCTGGCAAGGACTACTTTATCTCATCAACATTATTTATATTGACATCTTCAGACAGCTTGGACTCTAATTCAGTATATTCACATAGATTAATTAAATTTTAGTAAAATTTATTAGGATTTTAAAAACTTTAGTATAATCTGATTAAAATTTGCTTCAGCCATTAAAAATATAAAAATATTATAGGCAGGCTGTTAATCAGATTTATCTATTTAATTTTACTTTTTATAAGCTTATAGTTTTTTGATCAAAATATCATATTTTTTAGCGATTAATTATATATTTTTTCAGCAGATTACCAGCTAGTGTTTACGTATTAGCAATTATGATAGGTGTGTTTCAATTAGTGTTTTTTCGTAGAGAAGCTAGTAATTTTGAATGGGTTTTGTTAGGGATTGGCATAGTACTAGTTTTATTCAGTGGTCAAGTAATTTTCAGAGCAACTAGTCTATGGAATTTACTTGTTGTTTCGCCGCATTAGTAGCCTGATATAAATTGTTTAATGAAGGCAAAATAAACTTTTAAAATCTGTACATATAATCATATATTACCATATCTATTAGTAGCTAATACTACATTATTCGCCAGTTTATAGTACAGCCATAAAAATTTAGCATTATAATTTTTCCGTCTTCTCTATTGCTTCTGAGAGTGCATTAGGGCACTTAGATTAACATTTAGTTAAGTACCGATTTCACGACGCAGAAGCACACATAACCCGCTTCAAACGGACGAATAGCCTCTTAATCATGACTTTAGCTCAGGGGGGGTTTTACTAAGGTTGAGGATAATATTAGAATGGAAACTATTGATGATGAGGAAAAGGCAAGAATGACCCAGGTGGTTCTAGGAGAGAACGAAGGAATAGACTCAGCTTTGCGTCGGTTTAAACGTCAGGTTTCCAAAGCTGGAATATTAGCTGATGTGAAATATCATCGGCACTTTGAAACACCGATAGAGAAACGCAAACGTAAGGCAGTGGCAGCTAGACGCACAAGACGTTTTAAATAAACCTATTTGATATGATACTGGCGTTGCTTGAGGTTATGACCTAAAATAGGCAACAGCACGTAGGCGTAGCCCGTCGTAGACATCGCACATAAATTTCATTGACGCTATGTTCGCAGGTAATCACATCGCATTTCCCCGCTTCCACCCAGTTATCAACCCAGGTTTGCATCTCAATTGAATAGCGGTTGAGTACGCTTGGTGGTGTTCCCTGTTGCAAAAATTTACCAAATCGCTGTATTTTCTTAAATATTCCGGTGGTTGCAGAATCTGGCGGGCGTTCAAAAATGGCTAGATGATCCAGACACTCGCGTAATGCTGCTACTTCAATTCCTCCCCTTGTTAAAATCCTAGGTTTCTTGATTTAGCAAAGTTAAGCATCTTGAGCTTGCGTTCTATATTCTTATTGGCGCAATCAAAATCAACTTAGGCAGTTTTGGGATGAAAATT
>NZ_JAIVFR010000363.1 GCF_020829685.1 Nostoc sp. CHAB 5715
GCCCTTTTGCGGGCGCTCATGGCGAAACATAGGCCCCACCGTCCAGACCCGCAGCGGGCCGTTGTACAGGGCGTTGTGCTCGATCATGGCGCGAACGATGCCGGCAGTGGCTTCGGGGCGCAGCGTGGCTTGTCGCCTACATAACTCTTCTGCTCGATGTCTTCCATCTGGCGGTATAGGCCCTGTAAATGTTAAAGTATCTCTGATTTTCTCCATATTTTTGACCAAATGATTAATTTTTATTAAATATTAAATACATATATATTCTTGGAGTTTATCAGTAAACTTTTTCAGACATCGTTGGTAGAAAGTATGTAAAGATGTGATTCCAATGCCCCATTCTGCCGAAATCTCTTTCCAGGAAATTCCAGAGCATCTTCTTTTCGCTATAGCTTGAAAATTTGCTTCTGGATGACCTTTTATGTGTTCTTTGCAAAAAATCAACTCTGGATCAGATTCTATACATTCTATTATTTGTTCAGATAAAGACATAGGTTGAGATTGAGATGATGGGATATTTTCCATATGAGAGTCTTCCAGATTTATTTCATTTCCTTTGCCGATAACTTTGGGGATAGCTTCTGGAAAAAAGCGTTTACTCAATAGCATATTTACCCAAGTTATAACTTCACCGCGTTCTGGGTCATACTTTTTAATATTGTTATCTTGGCAAAGATAGAAAAATAAATTTTGTACTGCCTCATCATAAATATCTTCATAAAGTAGTTGAAATTGGTCCTTATAAGGATGAATAAGTCTACCCGATTGCCAAATCGCATTCATCAGCTGTGTTAAAGCTACCCGTTGTTCTTTGGTTGCATATGGGTGTTGTTGGGCTTTGAGCGCTAATTCTTTAAGTTGTACATCTAGTTGTTTTCTCCAGTCGTTAGTCATAAAAGACCTCGAATTCAAACGCACCACCTTGCCAATCTGTATATATCTCATGTATGGATTGCGATTTTTACACAAACTAGCCACAATCGTTACAAAACTTTTTGCTCAGACATTAAAGAAATGTAGACAGGTATTAATACCGTTCAGTTAAGGAATTTCTCGGTTAAGGGAACTCCAAGAAATAAATTATCCAATATTGTGGAGTGGGCAACATGAGCGCCATATAAACTGGACGCTCATGTTGCCCTCAATCGTCAATTTTGTTTTTCCAATAATTATTCTCTATTTTGTGGCATAAATTTAGTTAATGCGGGTGATATGTACACAGCAGCATTGATCACTAAGAAGTTCCTTATGAATAATTCCACCTACCAGCTAGACAATTCCGCCTTAACATTGCCGATTTCCCAATCAGCTCGCATAACTGCCCAGCAATTTGCTAACCAGCAGCCAAATTCTGAAAAAGCAGAGCAAGTTCGGCTGAATACCCTGGCTGTGTGGGTGGTGAATGACTACTTAGAAATGATGGATATTCCTACTGATCTCCAAGCTAGTGACAGCTGGAACCCCATCATGCGCCTTTGTGGGGATGTAGCTGACTTAGAAGTGCCCTCAATTGGTCGTCTGGAGTGTCGCCCTGTCCATCAGCATCAGCAGATATGTTCCATTCCTCCAGAAACCTGGGAAGAACGGGTAGGTTATTTAGTAGTTCAATTTGATGAATCGCTCCAAGAAGCGAGGCTGCTTGGTTTTATCCCTAGTGTCAAAACTGAAACGCTGCCTTTAGCGCAACTGCAACCATTGGAAGCGTTTATCGACCACTTGGGTCAACTGCGCCAATCCCCAGTTAGTCCACTGGTGGATTTAAGTCAATGGTTTGCTGGTATATTTGAGACAGGTTGGCAGACTATTGAATCCCTGTGGAACGTGCCAGAACTCAGACCAATTTATGCCTTTCGCAGTGCTAATACTGTGGAACTAAATGCCCTTAACCGACCAGAATCAATTACTAAACGTGCAAAAGTGATTGATTTGGGTATCCAAATTCTCAACCAACCCGTCATGTTGATTGTGCAAATCAGTCCAGAAAAGGATCAGCAAACCAGTATTCATCTGCAATTGCACGCCACTGGGAATCATATCTACTTGCCACCAGGAGTTCATCTTACCGTTTTAGATAGTTCGGGAACAGTATTCCTAGATGCTCAATCTAGAAAATTAGATAACTACATTCAGTTGCAGTTTCGCGGTGAACCTAGAGAGCAATTTAGCGTTAAGGTGGCTATAAATGATACTAGCATTACCGAACATTTTAGAATTTAAAACATCTAGCTATCTTCCCTCTTTGTCGGTAACTTATTAAGTGGTAATTGGTTAGTTAAAAATTAAAAATTCAAGTCGGCTTTTAGGGATTTTGAAAAAAATCTGTAAATGCTTGTAGAGCTTGTTATGAGACATGAGAACAGGGCATGGTTTCGTACAGGGGAATAGCGACGGTCATGGGTAAGTTAGTGGTTATGAAATTCGGAGAGGGTAGTTTTGAGCAAGGGTTTGCTGTCACCCTCGAAATTGGTGAAGAACAGAAGCGTCCTTCAACAGAAATTACGGGGAAACTACCTTCATTTCCCGAAATGCCGCTCTATTACAGTCATTGGCAGTCTAGTTATCGGCAAATAGGCAATCGTTATCGTCTCCATGCTGACAAAATGCAGGTGACGAATGTATCGATGATTCAAGACTGCGAAAACGCTTCTCATATTTTGCAGACACGCTTTAATAGGTGGCTGCGAGCAGAAGAGTTTCGCCCTTTAAGGGAAAAATGGTTAGAAAGATTGTCGTCCACGGAAGAAGTGCGGGTGATTTTGCAAACAGAAAATAGCCAATTGCAGCTATTACCCTGGCATCTGTGGGATTTGTTAGAACGCTACCCCAAGGCTGAAATCGCCCTTTCTTCACCATCTTACGATCGCATTCACAAACCACGCACAAAAAATCCATTAGTCAACATTTTAGCAATTGTGGGCAATAGTCAGGGAATTGACACCCAGGCCGATCAAGCTTTACTGCAACAGTGTAGTAATGCAGAGGTTAGCTTTCTGGTAGAACCACAACGTCAGGAATTGACTGAGCATCTTTGGGGAAAAAACTGGGATATTCTCTTTTTTGCTGGGCATAGTTCCAGTAACAAAAATGGAGAAAGCGGACGAATTTACCTGAATAAAACTGATAGCCTCACCATTGGCGAGTTAAAGTATGCTTTGAAGAAAGCCATTGAAAACGGCTTGCAACTAGCTATATTCAACTCCTGTGATGGATTGGGATTGGCGCGAGAACTGGCTGATTTGCAAATCCCTCAGATGATCGTCATGCGTGAACCTGTCCCAGATCAGGTAGCCAAGGAGTTCTTAAAGTATTTTCTCGAAGGTTTTGCTAGTGGCGAGCCTTTATATCAGTCGGTACGCCAAGCGCGGGAACGGTTGCAAGGACTTGAGGATAAATTTCCCTGTGCGACTTGGCTACCAATGATTTGCCAAAATCCAGCGCAGATTCCGCCCACTTGGGATGAATTAAGGTCTACAGAAACTGAAGCACCAAATTTAGCTTTGTCTACCAGACATAGATTTACGACAACCTTGTTATCTAGTTTGGCGATTACAGCCTTAGTTTGTGGGCCGAGATTGCTGGGATTGCTGGAATATCCAGAGATTCAAGCCTATGACTTGATGATGCGTCAGCGCC
Organism: Nostoc sp. CHAB 5715; assembly: GCF_020829685.1. Classification (GTDB taxonomy): domain Bacteria; phylum Cyanobacteriota; class Cyanobacteriia; order Cyanobacteriales; family Nostocaceae; genus Nostoc. Next base: position 3,634 of record NZ_JAIVFR010000363.1, read on the forward strand.
CTGCACAGGGACTTGATTCTCGACTGTTGATAATCACAATTGACGATGACGATCTGGCAATTCAAAGAAAAAATAACGAGGATTTGATTGGAGCTTCCATTTCCGAAAAATCTCTTAACAAACTCCTGGCAAAACTGAATCAATACCAACCCCGTGCGATCGGCTTGGATATCTACCGTGATTTTAAAGCCAAACAACCAGATTTAATTACTCGTCTTCAAAAAACTCAGAATTTGATTGGCGTATGTAAAGGGAGCGATGTCACAGTAAATATCCCAGGAAATCAGCCGCCGCCAGAAATCCCCACAACAAATTTGGGATTCAGTGACTTTATTCATGATCGTGATGGAATTATCCGTCGGCATCTTCTGTTCATGAACCAAGAGGCGACATCGTTGTGTCCTGCTCCCTTGGCATTCAGCCTGAAACTGGCCTCCCTCTATCTGCGCCCTTCAGGAATTGAACCAAAATTCACACCTGAAGGGAATTTGCAGCTAGGTAAAACTATTTTTGAGAACCTGAAATCTCGTACTGGTGGCTATCAAAATATTGATGCCAATGGCGGTCAAATCTTACTCAATTACCGTTCCCCAAAACAAATAGCCGAACAGGTGAAGCTAACCCAATTTTTATCTAGTCCAATTAACCCCAATGCTATCAAAGATAAAATTGTTTTGATTGGTGTAGTGGCAAAGGGGGATTCTCCAGACACCTGGCCTACACCCTATGGCGTTCCTTTAGATGAGCAAATGCCAGGAGTGTTAGTACAAGCGCAGATGATCAGCCAAATCCTCAGTGCAGTGCAGGATGGGCGACCGTTGCTGCGGGTTTGGTCACTGTGGGCTGAGGTGGCCTGGATTTGGGGCTGGTCTTTGGTAGGGGGAGTCCTGGTTTGGCGAAAGCTTTCCTTCCCTTGGTTGGCATTGGCAGTTATTATTACCTCTAGTGTTCTATATTTAGTTTGCTTTGGTCTGTTAATTTCGGGTGCTTGGGTGCCTTTTGTACCTTCAGCTTTGTCGTTGGTTGTCACGGTTGCTTTGATGTCAATATATAATTCAACAACAAAAGTTCGGGTGGCTACTGCACAATAGGGCAATCCGCTTGGTTAAGAAAATTTATCTGTTAAGGCAGGCAGGGCAGAAGAATCTGATAATTGTATTAGACAGAAAAATTTGGGTCAACTACCTACACTATACGCGAAGCGTATAGTGTAGGCTTGCAAGAACAGAAAAGCAACGTAAGAGATGACTAGCCCATGAGCCGTTACCTGATACGTACCTCCGAGCGTTTCCCTAACTCGGAATAACTACAAACTACCTGATTAGTAGTGCTTGCAGAAAGGACATTTTGGTAGCGGTGGGCTAAGGGACTTATAACTTTTCACGAAAAGGATTATCTCCAATGATTCGTGTTCCAGTATTAGACAGAAATAGCAAACCAGCTAATTAAACGGAGTTCAAGATTATGCGTAGCGTCCTAAGAGATTGCTTGATTTGTCGCCCTGTAAGGATACGCAGACTCGCTCTTTGTGGCGCTATCAGTCGGGGATTCAGACCCACTACTGTCTTGTTGACCACCCTTACGGGTGACGCTCGTTCCTCGCTAACGCTGCGCTAACGCCAGTTACTCATGGGGGAAACCCCCAAAACCGTACTGGCTCACCAAATCTACGATTTGGTGGGGGTGCAAAAACGCCGGTTATTCAGACGCTTTTTCGGTCAGAATAGCCAACTCAATTCTGACTCCTGACTCCTGACTCCTGAATTCTGTTCGATAATTTAATTTTTGAAGTTCACTAGGGAATGGGGAAAGATTTTTTTATGAAATTTTTGGATAACCAGTAGATAATTCTATAAGGTTTGCATACTTAAGGGAAGGTTTTTATGAAGTCAAATTCACAACAGATAAAACTGTTTTTAGTAGTAGCTTTTAGCTACACTAGTTTACTAGTTAGCCTGACTCCAGTACTGGCAAAACCAACTCTTAGTTCTTCACCTAGCGATCTTGGTGCTAAAACGAACCTTGCTCAAGCCACAGCCTTTAATCAACCCTCGCTTCCATCTGGCCCACCTCCTGGAGGTCGTGTTCGTGGTGGAGCGAAGCGCGACGGCGGGGAGTGTCCACTTACTATTACTAAACCTGACCTGACTGCTTTAGTACCCTTTACTGAAGAAGCTAACTCAGTGATTAATGTCTGGGGACAGACAACTGTAGAACACCCAAGTTGGTTTTTTTATGTGCCGTATACCAAAGATTTGCCCTATGCAGTTGAATTTGTGCTGCAAGATCAGGACTTGAAGGAGATTTACCAAAAAGCGATCGCTCTACCAGATAAACCAGGAGTTATCCGCGTTTCTCTGCCTACCAGCGCTCCTGCCTTGGCACTAAACAAACAATATCGCTGGTTTTTAACCGTTAACTGTTACCAGCAAGAGAATTCTCCCCCAACTTTCGTCGAAGGGGTAATACAACGAATCGAACTCAAACCAGCCGCTCTTAAAGAGCTACAAACTACAGAACCTCTAAAGCGCTATAATATCTATGCCCAAAATGGGATATGGTACGAGGCACTGACGACACTGGCCCAACTGCGCGGTCAAAATCCTAAAGATGCAGTACTAAAAGCAGAGTGGCAAAATTTGTTAAGCAGCATCCGCTTAGATGATATTGCAGCAGAACCGATTCTTTCGGAAAAACCTTAGAGGATGTTTGAAAAGTCGCAAAGTATACTAGAAACCCTGCTTCCATTCCTCTCCCCGAAAGGTCGAGAGGCTTTGAAACCCGCATCCCTTGTAGGTAAGGCTTGCTAGGGGGTTAGGTTTCTGAGACTTAGATGTTAGTAATAATACTTTTGAAACAACCTCTTAGATTAAAAAACACTTAGGACTTACGCAAAAATTGCTAAAAAGCTTACAGCAGTTTTCAGGTATTTAGACCACGACTGAGACGAGGAATGGGGAGTAGGGAGTAGGGAGTAGGGAGTGGGGTAATTTATTGAATTGGAAATTGCTGTAAATAAAATATTACCGACCGAATGGTTTGTTTAAACATAGTGCAAGAAGTGCTTTAGAGTCAAGTATTTTTCAGCGCTGAGTTCTTAAC
>NZ_JAIVFR010000364.1 GCF_020829685.1 Nostoc sp. CHAB 5715
GGGCATGGGGCATTGGGCATTGGGTTAGGAAAATTCTTCCTAGTCCCCAGTTCCTAGTTCCCAGTATCGGTAAGAGAAGTGCCTTAACCGATGCGATGCTCAATCATATCAAATCCAAGCAATTCGCACCCACATCAATAAAGCAGCCTTTTGTACTCATATCTATCAGGATACTTACGTAATTAGTTGACTCACGATAGTACTTTCTGTAAAGAAAGCAATAATTCGTTGACAGTATAGGGCTTCGACAAAAACGTATTCACACCAATCGCAGCTACTGCACTGAGCTTATTGTCAGACATAAGTCCACTGCTGGCAATAATTCTGACTTGGGGGTTGATTTTTCGTAGGGTACGGATGGCAGTTAAACCATCCAGCGAGGGCAGCATAATATCCATTAGTACAGCACTAATTTTGTCCTTATTTTTAGCGTACAGTGCGATCGCCTCAATGCCATCACTGGCAACTAAGATTTTATAGTTGTGAGCTTCTAGTGATGTTCTGGTAATCTCTTGAATGGCAGCTTCATCATCCACAACCAAAATTAATTCTCCATGTCCTGTCTGTGGTGGCAATTCTTCTGGAGTGAGTGTTTCCATTCCCCCCACTGCTGGTAAGTAAACCTTAAAGCTAGTGCTACTTCCCAGTTCGCTATATACGTCCACAAAACCTCCGTGGCTTTTAACTATCCCCAGTACAGTGGAAAGTCCTAAACCAGTGCCTTGTCCCACATCTTTTGTGGTAAAGAATGGCTCGAAAATTCTATCTAAGATTTCTCTAGGAATCCCACTTCCAGTATCGGAGACAGTAATCACTGTGTAAGGCCCCTCTTTGGCTTCCAGGTTCATCCGGGCATAATTTTCGTCAATTAACAGATTCTCGGCAGAGATACTCAAACTACCGCCATTGGCCATAGCATCGCGGGCGTTAACGCAGAGGTTCATCAGCACTTGATGGAGTTGGGTGCTATCTCCAGAAACCATCCACAAATCTTGCGGTACATCAGTGCTGATTTCTATGGATTTGGGAAATGTCTCTTTGAGAATCTTGGCTAGTTCTACAATCAAATGTCTGAGTTGCAAAGTGATGCGCTTCCCTTCTACACCCCGCGCAAAGGACAGCACCTGTTTGACTAAATCAGCACCGCGTCTAGCGTTGATTTCTAAAATTTCTAGTAGATGGCGAGTTCGCGCATCTGCATGAGGAAATTTGAGCGGTAGCAGTTGCGCTCCTGCCAAAATTGGTGTCAGGATATTGTTGAGGTCGTGAGCAATGCCACTAGCTAGAGTGCCAATACTTTCTAGGCGTTGGGCGCGAAATAATTGGGCTTCTAGGTGTTTTTTCTCGGTAATATCTGTGTCAACAGTGAGAATTGATTTCGGTTTGCCTTGTTCATCGCATACCAAACTCCAGCGACTAGCAACAAGGATTTCCTTGTCCATTTTAGTCAGTTTAGTTAACTCGCCCTGCCACTTTCCTTTACTAACAACTTGTAAAAGAGCCGCTTCAATTTCTGGTGAAGGTTCGTCATACAAAAGCTCACTAGCATTTTTGCCCCAAGCCTCTGTAGCTTTCCAGCCGTAAAGTGTTTCTGCGCCTTTGTTCCAGAAGATAATTTGATTGTTTAAATTTCGCAGGCAAATAGCATCTGTGGTGACATCAAGTAATGCTGCTTGTTCGCGGATTTTTTCTTCTGCCAATTTGCGTTCGCGTAGTGCGGCTTGTCGTTCGCTAATATCAATACTGGCGCATGTCACGCCGACAATTTCTTGCGACTCGTTCCGCAATGGCTCAACTGTCAAATCGTAATATCGAGTTGTATCTTTGATTGTTATTGATACTTCCTCTCGCGTTCCTATGCCACTGGTTAACACTCCACGTTTAATTGTGGTGAGACGTTGAGCATCTTCAACTGGGATAATATCTAAGTCTTGTTTACCCAACATTTCTTCAACAGTCAATCCATCGGAGGGATTGTAAACCCAGGTGTACCGTAACTCGCAATCTTGGTTGTAGACGAAGATGGGAGAGTTTTTCAGGGCTACCCGAAATCGTTCCTCACTCTGTCGCAGTGCGTTGTCTGCCCGTTGACGTTCAATGGCATAACGCATGGAGCGCACCAGCAAGTCGCCAGTTACTTGCCCTTTCACCAAATAATCTTGTGCTCCTTCTTGCATTGCTCTAATTGCTAGGGTTTCATCGTTTATACCCGTCAGCACAATTATCGGAGTGGCTTTTGCTTGGTGGTGAGCGATGACAAAGGTTTCCAGTCCCTGGCTATCTGGCAGCGAGAGGTCTAACAAAATTAGATCAAAAAGTTCTTTAGCTAGGTAGTTGAGTGCTTCAGAAAGCCGCTCAACGGGCGACAAATCAACTACAACTGTAGTAACTTCCTTTAAAAACTCCTGTAATAAAAATACATCACCAGGGTTATCTTCTACTAATAAGACTTTAATATTTTTACCTGCCATTTCCACTACTCCGGTGGCAGTTTTACGATCGCAAACCAAAAATTTTCTATTGATTGTACAATTTTAACGAATTGATCGAAATCTACGGGCTTAGTTATATAACAGTTTGCACATAAATTATAGGCTTTGAGGATGTCTTCTTCAGCTTGGGAAGTCGTCAAAATTACTACAGGAATTCGCCTGAGATTTTCATCTCCTTTAATTTCTGCCAGTACTTCCCGCCCATCTTTTCTGGGGAGATTTAAATCGAGCAACACAATATCTGGATGGGCTGCTTTGACATATTTTTCCTGCTTTCGCAAGAATGCCATTGCCTCTACACCATCTTCGACCACATTCAAGTGAATGGAGATTTTGCTATCTTCCAAGGCGATGCGTGTGAGTTGGGCATCGCCTGGATTGTCTTCTACTAACAAAACCTCAATAGGCATAATCGCTTTTATCCTACTACTCGGGGTTTAAAACCCCATCCCAAGAAGGGTTGCTTGTAATGCGATTGGGGTTTAAATCCCCCTAACTAAACGTAATTGCGAACTTGTACTGAGCGTAGCCGAAGTATTGCGAACTTGTACTGAGCGTAGCCGAAGTATTGCGAACTTGTACTGAGCGTAGCCGAAGTATTGCGAACTTGTACTGAGCGTAGCCGAAGTATTGCGAATTGTTTAAGGTGTCCACGATTGCTTAAGAGTTCTATCTGGAATTGTGAAGTAGAAAGTCGAGCCTTGACCCAGTTTCGACTCAACCCAGATCCGGCCGCCGTGGCGTTCTATAATTTTCTTACAAATTGCCAGACCAATTCCAGTACCCGGATACTTATCTCTACCGTGCAAGCGCTGAAAAATTATAAAAATACGTTCTGCATACTGGGATTCTAAACCAATGCCATTATCGCACACCCAGAACAGCCATTCATCTACCGACGGGATCACATTTAAACTTTCTCCATCTGAATTTCCATCTGGCTTCGCTACTCCGATGTGAATTCGTGGCTGCTGATAACGGCAAAATTTAATCGCATTGCCAATCAGATTTTGAAATACTTGTATCAGTTGGGTAGCATCAGCCATCACTTCAGGTAGAGGATCGTGAGTGACAATTCCTTTACTATCAGCGATCGCAATTTGCAGATTAGCGATCGCCTGTTCTAAGACAACAGTACAATTTACTGGTATAAAGGGCTGTCCACGGGTGCTGACGCGAGAATAATTCAACAAATCATTTATCAGCGTCTGCATCCGCCGCGCCCCATCTACTGCGTAGTTGATAAACTGATCGGCATTAGCATCGAGTTGACTTTTGTATCTTCGCTCTAGTAGTTGTAAATAACTCGTTACCATCCGCAATGGTTCTTGCAAGTCATGGGAAGCTACATAGGCAAATTGTTCCAATTCCGCATTAGAACGAGCGAGTTCCTTACTTTGCTGGCTTTCTTTTTCTAATAGTTGCGCTTGAGATAAAGCAATCCCAATTTGATTACCTAGTTGCTTTAACAACTCTGTCTCAAAGTTATTCCACCGTCGAGGTGCAGAACACTGATGAGCCAGCAACAAGCCCCAAATGTTTTCTCTGATGAGAATTGGCACTACAAGGTTAGCTTTGACAGCAAACTGCTGAAGAAATTTTCGATGGCATGGTTGAATGTGAGCAGTTTGAATGTCTTCCATCGCACTAACTCTGCCTTGGCGATATCTTTCTATGTATTCTTCTTTAAAACAGGGGTCAAAAATATTTTTTCCCAAAATTACCGGCCAACCAGGTAGCACCGCTTCTTGTACTACTGTTCCCGAACCATCAGACTCTAGTTGAAAAATTAAAACTCGGTCAGCTTGTAGTAGTTTTTGTACCTCAGTAACTGTAGTTTGGAGGATTTCGTTTATTTGTAAAGATTCTCGAATTTTCAAGGTGACTTCGGCAAATAATTGCGATCGCAAATTCTGCCGCTTTAATTCCTCATCTGCCTGCTTGCGATCTGTGATATCAGTATAAGAACCCACTATCCGCACTATATCACCCGATGCGTCCCAAAGTGCCTGTCCTCGATCTAGAATCCATTTATAGCTGCCGTCTTGGCAGTAGACTCGATATTCACAGACGTAAAACGGTATTTTCTTGGCAAAGTGGTCTTGGAAAGCTTGAAGTACCCAATCTCGCTCATCGGGGTGGATTAGTTTTATCCATTCATCCCAATCGTTGGAAACTTCGTGGTCTTTATAACCGAGCATTTCTTTCCACCGAGTTGAGAAGAACACTTCATTAGTTTTAAGGTTCCAGTCCCAAATACCATCATTATTACCATGTAATGCTAATTGCCAGCGTTCTTCACTCGCTCGTAGTGCTTCTGCTGTTCGCCGTCGTTCAGTAATGTCTTGGAAATATACAGACAAGCCGTCTTTTGCAGGATAGGCGTGGACTTGCAACCAGCAGTTTAGTGGCTGATAAAACTCCTCAAATTCCACACTCACCTGTTCTAACATTGCCCTCTGATACTCACGATGGAATGTTGTGTCTATGAGTTCTGGAAATACCTCCCAGATGCTTTGACCTAATAATTCATTGTGGGCTTTTTGCAACAGTAATTCTGCTTGACCATTAATGTAGGTGAATCGCCACTTTTTATCTAAAGCAAAAAACGCATCAGTGATGCTTTCGAGCAAATTAGCAATGCGGATTCTCGCAGCTTCAGACTCGGCGTGTGCTGCTTGCTGGTGCGCCATTAGTTTCTCGGTAACTTGAGATACCTCAGTTACATGACGCCTGAGTTCTAGTTGGTCGATTACCAAGCAACTCAGAGCTACAAGTGCCTCCACTTGTTCTTGGTTCAATTCCCGTGGAACTTGGTCAATTACACACAGAGTTCCCAGCATATCTCCCTTGGGAGTAATTAGGGGTACACCTGCATAAAACCGTACATGAGGATAGCCAGTTACTACTGCATTATTTGCCAATTTTTCATCAGCTAGGGTATCAGGAACTACTACAACATTACGCTGCTCTTGGCAAAGGTAAGATAAGCCCACAGTCCGGGGCATTTCTGATACATTTAAACCTACTTTTGCCTTAAACCATTGACGGTTTTCATCAATGAAATTTACCAAGGATATGGGCGTACCACAAATAAATGCCGCTAACTGAGCAAGATTGTCGTAAGCTTCTTCCGGTTCGGTGTCAAGAATTTGATACTGGCGGAGGGCTTCTAGCCTGGCCACTTCTGTATCAATTTGTCCAGCTTTCATTAACTTTTCTTAATAAATTTAAATGTTATATCTAGCCAGCAGGGTGGCTATCTCAAGAATAGCTTAATCTCTTGTAATAATTCTTAGTCTTTTCCCCGCCTCTGGCTGTTCAGGAAAGTCTGTTTAAATTTTCTCAATGATTCGGATAATGGTCAGACGGTTTGGATGGTTTTTGACTAGTTCTGACTTTTGAAACATCCTCTAAGTTTGTTTGGGTTGTCCACATTAACACTTGTTCATGTTGCAACATCTGCGTAATTTTCTCATAAAAAGAGTGATATATAACTAAAGGAAAACATCTCTGCTTTAAATGAGGAAGGAGTATTTTTATGGATTATTTTTTCAGGACTTGGCTGCAAAACAAACTTCATCGCCAGAGCTTGCTGAGTGCGAGTGTGTTAGTTTCTCTAACTTTGACCTTACCATTCTTTGTAATTAATTCAAGAATATTAAGTGCATCGGCACAGACGCAAACAGACCAAAAACGCACAGACGAGGCGTTGCGTCTGTACCAAGTAGGTGAACAACAGTATAATCAAGGTCAGTTAACAGAAGCATTAGAGACATTTCAACGGGTTTTAGTTCTTTATCGAGAAATTGGCGTTAGCGAAGCGGCTCCAAAGGAGCATCGCTCCCACCAAGCAAAGACCTTTAATAACATTGGGGAAGTTTATAACGATATCGGTCAGTACCCCAAAGCCTTAGAGTTCTACCAGCAAGCCTTAGACATTACCAAACAAATTGGCGACAAACAAGGGGAAGGTGCAACACTTAGAGGCATTGGGTCAGTTTACAACAACATCAATCAGTACCTCAAAGCTCTAGAGTTGTACCAACAAGCAAATGGCATTGCCAAACAAATCGGTGACAAAAAAGAGGAAATTCAAACCCTCAATGGTATTGGAGAAGTTTACTCTAGCCAAAATCAGTACGCCAAAGCTTTAGAGTTTTACCAGCAAGCAAATGGCATTGCCAAACAAATCGGCAACAAGAAGGGGGAAGGTGAGTCCATCAATGGTATTG
>NZ_JAIVFR010000365.1 GCF_020829685.1 Nostoc sp. CHAB 5715
CCCCACCTGGCTATATAACCTTATCGGTAATCGGTCTGATGCCAAAACGCCGACGCTTGACTATTGTTTCTAAGGTTGGTAAATCAAGCTTGGCATCACGCCCGATAATTTCGGCAACTTCTCGCGTATTTGCTTTAGACCATTTGCCTAATTTGTGGACTTCTTCAAGGACAATTTTTATTAGCTCAGGGTTCTCTTTCACGAAGCTACGTGCAGCTATCCAATAGCCTCCTTGGGTTGAAAGTCCTTTAGCATTACGAAGAATCCGAACTTTTTCCGTTCTCTGAAATATAGCCAGGTGGGGGTCACCTAGCACAGCTGCATCAATGCTCTTACGCGATAATGCTGCACGAGTTTCTGGTGCTATCAGATTGAGATGTTTGACATCTTTTAGCTCTAGTCCTCCTTCTTGTAAAGCTTTAACCACAAAGTATTGACTAGCAGTAGCTCTTTGAAAGGCAATTCCCTTACCTTTTAAATCAGCTATAGTTTTGATGGGAGAGTCTTCCGGTACTACGATCGCCGAACCTTCACCAGTACCCGGTATAGTATTAACAAGAAGAACAAAGGGAATACCAGTTGCTTGGGCAAATATGGGTGGAGTTTCACCAACAGCACCGACATCCAAACTGCCCACATTTATTGCTTCTAAAAGCTGTGGCCCAGCTGTAAATTGCGCCCACTCCACTTGAATACCCAAGGGATTCAACCGTTTCTCTAAAACTTGTCTACTTTTGGTGATATCCGCAGCAGTAAAATAACCAATTCTTAACACTTTTGTCTTAATGCCATTAGGAGCTGCAACTGCTGCCTTTTCTCGTGTATCTGGTGCTTTACAACTTACTAAAGTTGTGGAGAGAGTAAATACTCCAGCTACTAATAAAATTAGAAAGTTGCGTTTTCTAGATATTGCTACCATGATGTATTACCAATTTTCTGGGGTTTAAAATACAGGCTTTAATTAAAAAACTGATTTTGGAATGATGTAAAAGTTGAAGATGGGAAATTTTTTATTTTGCGGTTAGACTCTGTTTACTAACTCTCTCATCGAAACAATCTACTGTAAATCGACCGATTTACAGTAGATTGTGATAGCACGGACTTTACCACAAGCTAATTTAAAAATCAAGCAGCGAGGATGACGGTGCTATTGATGCAAGTGGTAAAAAGAAAGAAACAATAGGTGTGATACTAGCGATCGCAGTTTACACCAGACTGGTTTGGAAGAAGCGATTAGCAGGGCGTGCCAGACCGAGATTTTCACGCAGCGTTGTACCCTCATACTCTTTGCGGAAAATCTTACGGCGTTGGAGTTCTGGCACAACCTTGTCAACGAAATCGTTCAACCCTTCAGGAAGATAAGGGAACATGATGTTGAAGCCGTCAGAGCCTTCCTCAAACAGCCATTTTTCCATCTCATCGGCGATGGTTTGGGGTGTGCCCACAAAAGCCAACCCGCCGTAACTGCCAATGCGTTGCGCCAGTTGTCGAATAGTCAAGTTCTCACGTTGCGCTAAGGCTATTACTCTTTCTCGTGAAGAGTGACCAGCGTTAGTCAGTGGGATTTCTGGCAAGGGGCCATCGGGATCAAAACCCGAAACGTCGTAGCCAATAGCACTATTAAGGCTAGCGATTCCACTGTCATAATGTACTAGGCTGTCCAAATAAACACGCTTGGCCTGTGCCTCGGCGACGGTTTCCCCCACAACCACTAAAGCCCCTGGAAGGATTTTTATACTGTCTGGGTCGCGTCCCTTCGCCTGCGCCCGTCCCTTAATGTCTGCAAATAAAGCTTTGCCAGCTTCCAGATTACCAGCAGGTGCAAACACAGCCTCCGCGGTTTCGGCAGCTAATTGCCGTCCGGCTTCGGATGCGCCTGCCTGAACGATTACCGGCCAGCCTTGGACAGGTCTGGCGATGTTCAATGGTCCTCGCACCGAGAGATATTTTGCCTTATGATTCAGAACGTGAAGCTTTGCAGGGTCGAAATAAATCCCTGCTTCCACGTCCCGAATAAACGCATCGTCAGCAAAGGAATCCCAAAGACCCGTGACGACATCATAAAATTCTCTAGCCCGCCGATAGCGTTCGTCATGCTCTATCTCTTCTTCTAATCCGAAGTTGAGTGCTGCGTCTGGATTGGCTGTGGTGACGATGTTCCAGCCAGCGCGACCCTCACTGATATGGTCGAGAGAAGCGAAGCGGCGAGCGATGTGGTAAGGCGCGTCATAAGTTGTAGAAGCAGTAGCTACTAGACCGATGTGTTCGGTGACGGTAGCAAGAGCAGAAAGCAGGGTGAATGGCTCAAATGAGGTGACAGTATGACTGCGTTTCAGGGCGTTAATTGGCATATTCAGCACTGCTAAGTGATCCGCCATGAAGAATGCGTCAAATTTGCCTTGCTCTAATTTTTGGATGAATTTTTTCAGTGCTGGGAAGTTAAAATTAGCATCAGGTATAGCCCCAGGATAGCGCCAAGCGCCTGTATGTATGCTTACCGGACGCATGAAAGCACCAAGTTTTAATTGCTTTGATCCGCTCATTATCCCTCCGTATCATAATCTTAAATGCGCTACTCTCACCTAGTGACTAAATCGATGAGAGACATAGATGATTAATTTGTAGAAATAATTCACGTTTAATGTGAATTAAGTGTTGAAACCTTTGTAATTGCGTTGATAATTCCAAAACTATGATTTTGGACAATCTCAAAACCCTTGCGATACAAGAGACGTTTTTAATTCACATCAGGCGTAATTCGTAATTAAAAAACTGAATCTTTTCTAAACTTCCTTGCGCTTTAACAATATTTAGTAACGCCATCCCTTTTTGATGTCCTATTTTCAACACTGTTAGCTTGGGTACTTGGGGTTTTTGTGCAGATGCATCAGCTATTCCACATCTTGAAAGTAAGAATCGAGGTGTCACCACGGTAAACCGCAGAGGTCAATACTTCCCTTTTGTGGAGCTTTGTCAGTTATAGGTAACACCATCGTTTTATTAAGTGTGAAAGAAACTGTACCACCTGGTTGCTCAACTAAAAGAGTTCCATTGAATGCCTGCCATCCAAGATGGGTATAAAAAAATACTAAATTATTACGACATACGAGTAGCGCGAAAGCAATATCGTTTTCATCAAAAAATACTGCTGCACGACGAATAGCAATAGTTGCATAACCTTGTCCTCGTACTTCTGGACTGGTCATGACACCACCAATACCTCCAATACGGGTTAATACACCGTCTAACTTTGCCTCACGGATCACAATCCCTATATGTGAGACTAATCGTTTTTCGTCCCACACCAATAAACGCCATTGCGGTAAACACCATGTAACATGTCTTACCGGACGAGTATCGATGACTTCCGGCGGATAAACTGCTGCCACAAGTATACGCAAAGCTTCCTTGTCGTCTGGAGTTAAGTCACTAGCAGGTTTCAAATCGAAACTCAAAGAACTACTGTTGCTCATCAGTCTTTAACACTCACAAGTCGGGGCAGTTTAGATACAGGAATATCCAAGAAATAAGATAAAACTTCTCGCCGCCAAGCGTCATAAAGTACTGGCAAATCATCAATTTCAATACCAATAGCTTTGTGGCTCAAATGCCAATGCTCCCAAAGATAGGGATTACGACGGCGTTGACCTTCTTCATCTGCTTCTAGAACTTGGGCGATTAAATCCTTTTTCTCTGTTGGCGAAGCTCGATCAAATTTACGTTGCCACCAATCTACAACTCCCAGACGATGTGCTGCTTCATCTGGCAAGATTCTTTCTGCCGCAAACTTAGCTGAGTCTGGGTCATTGATTTTGCTGGTACGACTATTGATGAATAGCAAAGCCACAATATGAAGTTCATAGTGCAACTCAAATGCTAGAAAGCCTTGCCAATTACGAATGGGTAAATCACCCATATAATCCCAATGCTTTTGTACTTGCTTTTGAATATCTTCAATTGGGTTGCGTCCTGATATTGCCTGCGCTCTTAAACGAGTATTCTCAGCGTGTGCGCCGTCATCCCCTATTTGTCTGCTCAAAAATAGTTGTAATTCTAGGTCAGCAAAGGAGTCAATTATCTTAGCGCAGACTTGCACAATAAACAGGTCATGGGCTGCACCAGCAACACGAAAATTATAGAAATTTTCTTTTTCTTCATCAGTTTGCGGTGGTCTTGGTTCTTCTAGCCGCTTTTTTGGCAAGTGAGGGGCGTATCGTTCGAGCAGTTTGTCAAAAATTTCCAGTTCTAAATCAGTAGTCCAAGTTGGACGAGTAAGTATTGTAGTCATAAGTTTCCTTTATAAATGGCAATTGGGAAGTAATGTTAGCACTAGCCTCTAATACCAATTCTCCAAAATTAGGCAACAGATACAAATCACGAAAGTCCTGCTGCATCTTACGTTTCTTAATTGCGAATTGCGAATTGCGAATTGCGAATTGCTATTAATGCCTGGACTCGTGGCATGATTTCCGCAGAAAAACGCTCCATTTCTGTGGCAAAGGGCTGAAATTGCAGCATGAAAGTACCAATTCCTACTTTGGTAAATTCAGCAATCCGCTGGGCTACAGTTTCGTAGCTACCAACTAATCCTGCTGCTGTACCGCCATTGCTTCCCACACCAGGGTACTTTGCCATGTTTTTGAACATGACTACTTCTGAATCTACTCCTTTAAGTAATTCTGAGCGATCGTCTTGTGCTAATACCATCGCTCTGAGGTTTTGATATTCCGCTTGTGCTTCTTCGTCTGTTGGTCGAGTAATGACAAAGGCTGACATAGCAAAACCCAGAGGTTGAGAGCGAGACTTAGTTTTTTGAGCAACTTGAGCAATGGTTTCGCGGATGACTTCAATCGGACGACCATTGAGGAAAAATGTATGGGCTTCTTTTGCGGCTAGTTCTTGGGCTGGTTCTGACTCTCCCCCTACATATACACGCGGATGTGGTTTGGCTATAGGTGGAGGATTGAGCTTCAAATCATTGATCTGAAAATAGTCACCCTGAAAGTTGACTTTTTCTCCACTCCATAGGGCTTTTACGACCCTAATCCATTCATCCGAATAACGATAACGCTCATCGTGGGTAAGGAAATTTATTCCTGGTTTTTCCATTTCTGGCTTGAACCAGGCACTTACTAAGTTAATAGAAAAACGTCCACCACTGATTGCATCAATACCTAAGGCCATCTTTGCTAAGACGGCGGGATGAAACAGTAATGGCTTAACAGCTGCAATAATCTCGATAGAGTTTGTTGCTTCTGCAAGTGCTGCTGCTGCTGTCCAGGTTTCTAGCTGGTCAAGTTCTTGGTTTCTGGGATTGATGATATGTTGTGCTATTAAAGTTGTGGTAAACCCGCATCTTTCAGCCAATTGGATTAAATTCTTGGCTCGTGAGTAACTAGCATCACGAGGTTCAAGAGGATGGTTCGTCACGCCGCAGTTGCCGTAAACAGGAATCCAAATCCCATAGCGTGGTTCAGACATAGCTTTCTAGAACCTTTGTAGTCGGTACTAAAACTTTATTTTTGCACCTAGAATAATCATACGTTAAATCGGTAGATTTACCGTATAATACTATGAGATTTGCATAGATGAGGATAAAAAACAAGGGGGTATTTGGATTCTGTGGTTGGGGACAGGGAACTTGAGGAAAGGAGAATAATTAATGAACTAATGAGACAAATACATCTAGCCCAACATCAAGATGGTCAATTACAGCAGATTGTGAGGACACAACAATGTTGTTTTCCTACCTATATACTTCATTTACTTGCAATAAGCTGTAAGTATAAGCTATTCATCCAATATTCCTTTACTGACATAAATTGGGTGCAATAAATTTTCAATTTTTGGTAACATCTTGTAAAAAATAATTGAACCAAGAATACAAGAGAAGCCTCCAAAAATTAAAGCATTTGTTGCATTAAATATACTTGCTAATCCACTTATAAATAAATTGCCAAATGGAATGATTCCCATAACTGACATATTATATATACTCATGAGGCGACCTCTTTTTTCATCATCTGATATTATTTGTAAAACAGAATTACTAGATGAATACTCTAAAATATAGCTACAACCTATTATTGGAACTATCATTAAAGAAAACCAAAAGCTTCTCGACAATGAAAAGGTAATTAATGCTGTACCAAATATAGCCGGAGCAAAAGCAATAATTTTACCAAGCCTAACTAAATTTGTTTGGGAACTCAAATAAATGCCACCACATAATGCTCCCAGCCCTGACGCTCCCGTTAAGAAACCCAGAGTAGTGGAATCTCCTTGAAGAATTTGAATGGCAAAAACAGGCATAATTCTTAGATACGGCATTCCCAAAAAACTGAGTAATGCTATCAATAGTAAGATTGAGCGAATAGGCAAAAAATAATAAGCATATGTAAAGCCTTCTTTTAAATTCTGCCAAATATTATTTTGATAATTCCGGCGTACCATTATTAGTTTTTTAACTTTAATTGCTAACAAAGCTGTAATGATAGCAATGTAACTAATACCATCAATTAAAAAACAGTGCCCAGGAGAAAGACTAGCAATTATAATTCCTGCGATCGCCGGAGCTATAATCCGCGAACCGCTAAGTAAAGAAGAATGGAGAGCCGTTGCGTTGGTAATATCTTCTTTATTTTCAATTATGTCCATTATGAAAGCATAGCGAGCAAGTATCTCAACGCTACTGAGTAAACCTTGCAATAT
>NZ_JAIVFR010000366.1 GCF_020829685.1 Nostoc sp. CHAB 5715
AAAAGGACGGCGAAGTCGCCGCCGCCGTCGGCCGTGCCCGTCCAGCTTTCCGCCGGCCGGCCCAGGGTGTCGAAGGTCGTGTGGGTAATGGTGCCGGTGGGGTCCTTGACGCCGCTGCGGCGGCCGAGGTTGTCGTAGACATAGGTCGTCTCTTCGTAGTTCCTGCATTTTGAAGCAACCAATAATTATTAAGCTGATACCAGTCATGATCGCTAACCAAAAGTAATTTGGGTGAATCAACAGGTTCAGCTTGCCAGTCAGCCAATATGTCAACAGCAAAATTCCCCAAGCTGTAATTGCTAGAACATCCAGCCAAGGAAGTAACAGATTTAGGATTTTAGGTTTGGGCTTTTTATTAGTCATTGATCATTGGTCATTAATCATTAACAAAGGAAAAGTAATTTTTTAAAAGACATGCAAGTTGAGGAAAAGGGTGAGTACAAATGTAAATTGTGCTGCTAAAGCAAATAAGTAAAAGACAGTTTTGGGCTTAAAAATCGATAACATCAAACCAATACCTTTGATGTCAATCATTGGGCCAAACACCAGAAATGCCAATAACGATCCACTACTAAAAGTCGAAGCAAAAGACAGGGCAAAGAAAGAATCGACTGTAGAACAAATTGACACCACTGCTGCTAAGATAAGCATGACTACAATTGAGTTAATCGGCCCAGTACCCAAACTGAGAATTAATTCACGCGGGGCTAGTACTTGAATCCCAGCAGCGATCGCACTTCCTAAAACCATGACTCCGCCTAATTCCCGGAATTCTTGGATGCTATTATCTAGCACTAAGCGCAGTTTATCTGCAAGTGGTTTATTGGAATTAGAAATTGGGGTTGTCGGCTGTACCAAATTAGAATCTATCCGCATTGGCATACCTGCTTTTCCTCCTAAGATATAAGTCCCGGATTGCAAGATATTCGGTGCTGCTGCTTCCTGTTGTATTTGGTAACGTTTTCCACGGCGTTTGGTTTCAGGCGGTGCGGGGGGATTAAACTTCATATACCGAGCGATCGCAGTTTGAACTATAGGACTCAAGTCCTTTTGAAAACTGAAAACATAGCCGATAATTGTGGAGATTAGTAGGGAAAATACAACTCGTAATACTACTATGGTAATCCCCTCAGGCAGACCATTAAACGCTGTCCAAGTTGACCAAATTACAATTGGGTTAATAGTCGGTGCTCCTAGCAAAAAGCCAATAACTACTGGTATTGGTACTCCTTGCATCAGAAACCGTCGTGCCACTGGCACATTGCCACACTCGCATACCGGAAATAAAAAACCAATCATGCTGCCAACTAAAGCACCCAGCAACGGATTTTTGGGTATTTTTTCTACTAATTTGCTCACATCAACAAAAACCAGTATCACACTGGAGAGTAAAACCCCAAGAAGCAAAAAAGGCATCGCCTCGACTAGCAGACTTAGAAATATAGTAAAACCATTGTTCAGTTGATTCATGGGCGTCGCAGTCAAAGCGGTTTTGAGTTTTAGGGTTCTGCCTAGTCATTCTATCGAAACGGGGATCAAAAGCAATTCGGGAAAATTAAACATCATTTAAGTAGCAAGTTGTCCGACTATTAAAATAGCGCTTAAGCGCTGCAAACCTTTGATTCAGGCAAGATAGCGATTTTTACCTGAGTGCATTTACTGACGATGACCATTTCTAAGATTGTCTAAGTTCAGAAATTGTTCCGTTCTAGAGGGCAAGTAGCTGTATATAGCAGTCCTAAATCATTTGTGAAAATTATATATCTCTTTTTTCTTTCTTATCTTTGCGTCCAACTCTTGGAGACGCTGCGCGTTGGCGGAGCCTCTCCAAGAGTTGGCGTTCTTGGTGAACCAGCGCCTACGGCGGGTTTCCCGCCGTAGGCGACTGGTGAACCCGAAGGGCGGTTCGTTTCCTTATCTATATTTTTCACGACTCCTGCAAGGATTGCTATAGATGATTTGGAATTACCTATGTTTATACTTACAATAATTTGCTGGATAAGATATTTGCTCGGCTGTATTTCATCAAGGATTCACAGTTATTCAACAATTGGGGTAGGCGTAGCCCGTCCTAGACATTGCTCTTGGTTGCTACCAGCATTGATTTTAGCTAGTTTTGGCAAAATGTAATCTGGGCTTTGGTTGATTTTCTACTATAAAAACTCTAAAAATGCAATATTAAATTTTAGCAAACAATCTAAAAATCACCATCAGGCTAGAAACCTGGACAGTAATCACTAGGCTGCGCGGTGAGCCAGCACGGTTTTAGGAAAACCCCATAAGCGACTGGTATCAGGTTTCCCAATTTATTACCAAATAGTTTGAATAGTTGTTAATGCCTGAATTTGGAAATCACGGGTAACTAGAGGAAGACCTAAACAAAAAGCAGTAGCTGCTATGATCCTGTCTGGCATATCAGGAAGAGTTGCTCTGTCAATTTGTCTCGTTGCGCCCGAAATATTACGATTGTCATCAAACAATATCTCTGGGAAAATTCCCCCACATTTCTTGACGAGCTTGGGTAATGTCTTCTTCAGTAATATCCACTGCTAAATCAGTACATAATCCTCTAACGTTACGTAAGGGACTTTTGGGAATATTTTTTTGATACAAAAATTCTGCAAAATTCAATAACTCTTGCTGCTTATCTATAGGTAGGTGGCGCAATTTTTCCAAAACTGCTTGCTCAATATTCATATATTTATCACCTTAGTACTACTATGATGCGATGCCTACGGTGGTCACTGAGCCTGTCGAAGTGCGGTAAACTACGCACTTTTTACCATGTATCATTCAGTTACCCGACTTCTTGAAATGGTTGAGTAACTGGTGTTCAGTGTTGATTAAGTTTTGTGGAGTTCCCCAAATCTTGATTTGTTGATCAAATCCACCACTGGCAAGAATTTTACCATTTGGACTAAAAGCGATCGCACTCACCCAGTCTGTATGTCCACTTAGTGTATTTATTAACTCGCCTGTAGTTAAATCCCACAATTTAATCCCATCTCTGCCAGCACTAGCAAGGGTTTGTCCATCGGGATTAATGGCGATCGCATTTACCCAGTTATTATGTCCTGTAAGGGTGCGGACTAATTCTCCAGTATTAATATTCCATAGTTTGACTGTGCGATCGCGGCTAGCAGTAACTAATGTTTGTCCATCTGGTGTAAAGATCGCACTGCTAACAACATTATCATGAGCGACAAATTCACTGATTAATTTACCAGTACTCAAATTCCACAGTTTGATTACACCCTTATTATCACCACTAGCTAAGGTCTGTCCATCAGGGCTAAGGGCTAGGGTATAAATCAAATTATCAAAACGTACTAGAGTACCAAGCGGGCGCTGCTGTAGCAAATCCCATATCCGAATCCCATCCAAAGCTCCACTAATGAGAACTTTACTATCAGGAGACACCACTAAAGATAAAACGTTACTTGTATGTCCGACAAAAGAGCGGGTAAATTTAAAATTTTTCAGGTTCCAGAGGTTAATCGTATTGTCATCACTACAGCTAGCGAGGGTTTGCCCATCTGGTGAAATCACTAAAGATTCTACGGCTGTTTGGTGTGCTTTGTTAATATTCCCCAACTTTTTGCCGTTTGCTGGGTTCCACAGGTGAATTACACCCTCGTTTTCTGCACCTCCACTCACAAGAACTTTGCTATCTGGACTGAAAGCGAGGGATTTAACGGTTCCGTTATGTCCTATGAGTGTGTAAAGTAGTTGGGCATTAGCAAAGCTGTTGGTAGTTTGGGAGTTTGGTGTTACCTCAATGGCAGCATGAGCTTCATCAATATCAAACTTTTCCCAGGTAGCCACTGGAAGGGCAACAGCTGCCATAAACGCCAGGATAACATACGGACGCAGAAAATTACCCCCACCTCTTCCCTCACTACTCACTCTTTTTCCTCACTTTTATAGATACGGTTGCTCCAATCAATTTTGCAGAGTTTTTAAGTAATAACTCTGCACTTCCTAAAGAGGTGGTTTTTTCTTAGAAACGCTTAACATTGGTAAAGGCGCACTAGAAGAACGAGAGGGCAAATAATGTTGCACTACAGGTTCCTCTGGTAGAGGACGACGCTGCTGGAAACGCCACAACTTAAAAGCTAGCGCTATCCCTGTTGTTCCCAAACCAAAAGCGAACAACGACCAGCTATCATTCAATCCGCCAATCAGGGCATCTATAGCGCCCATCGTCATCAATACACTGATTAGTGGCTCTTTTCGGTAGGTTGACTTCAAAAAACGAGGTAATACAGCATTCATCACAGCTTGGTTGGTTCCAGTTCACCTTTTGTGTATATTTACCAAGAATACCTCACCCGTAATTTGCCTTTCTCATCCAAGGCAGATACTAATTATGATTTTCTTTAGTAAGGGAGGAAGTAAACTCATTAATCGCCTTGTATATAGTAGTAGACTGTGGCGGAAGTTTGCATACTTTTAACTATGGGATTTTACTCCTTGCCAAGTCTTGTTAATTGACATAGTAGCTGGATGGATTTCCGCCCTACTGTACTAGTTGCAAGTCTATAATATTTGTATCACTAATAAATAGTTCGATTCCTCTCTTGCTTACATTCTAGGGCAATAATTTACGAATAAGTCTAATTAAAGTATCTAAGGTGAAGTACTTGGCTATCAATTGTTAAAGTCCAAACCAACTGGTTGTTCCAGCTGGTTGAAACTCTTTTAACTACTAGCTTACAACTTCTACCTTGTGCTTGTTGGTGGCACTACTTCAGACCCAGCCATGATAGCACCCCTTGATTGGTGACGTATTCAATCACCAGCAGCAAAGCGAAGCCAATCATTGCCGCTCGACCATTCAAGCGTTCAGCATATTCGTTAAAGCCAAACTTAGGCTCCTCTAGTTTAGGTGTAATCGTTGGTTGTGTTTGTGTCATTTTTAAGAAACCTTTTTTCGGCAAACGGGACTTGATATTGGACTTCGCAGCAGTTGTCGAGGATAAGCGATAAAGGTTAAAAAAATGGGCCTGTTCTTTTCCCTTTAAGTTTTACCCTAGACTTAGTAGCTTATAAGCTGATTGCAGCCTTGAATAGCCAAGATTACTTGAGAAATTCAGCAAAAGCTTCCTAGTAGGGAGCCATTCGTGAGAGGTTAAGGTCAGGTACTATTTGTCAATAAGCAATAGTACTTAAAACATCGCTAGAATCGGGCTAAAATTGGGGTTGAAAACACAATTTTTGAGCAGGCGATGCCGAAGGCGGGCTATGCCTACGCGTAATTTTGATACGCATCTTTTATTCTTACTCCATTGGTTCAGTACAAGAGTTAACTTCATACCTCTGCTTGTGAGAAATTTTCAGCATAATTTCTAATTGACAAAAGTAAGATTATCTTAACCTCTCACGGATGGTAGGGAGCTATACAATTGCTCTTTTAATAAATTGTTACTATTCTTTATATATTGTATAAATACTGGGGCAATAGTCAAGGGTAAGAGTTTGGGGCTAGTCAGATTAAATTGAGAAACTTAGGACACAGATTAATTATCTCTAATACAGCTATCTGTAATAGACCAGTCGTAAGACGAAAGTAGCAAGCCTGAAATTCGCAGGCTACAGTTAAACAAAAAAATTATCAGAGGCGATATATGGAAATAGGCGTTCCCAAGGAAAATAAAGATCAAGAATTTCGGATAGGTTTAAGTCCTTCTAGTGTGCGGGTACTGCAAGAAAATGGTCATAGTATCTTCGTCGAGACGCAAGCAGGTAATGGTGCTGGATTTTCAGATGACAACTACAGAAGTGCTGGAGCCGAAATTGTCCCTACATCAGAAACGGCTTGGAATCGGGAATTGGTTGTTAAAGTCAAAGAACCTCTGACATCTGAGTATAAATTTTTGCAGAAAGGGCAGATACTATTTACTTATTTACATTTAGCAGCCGATCGCAAATTGACCGAGCATTTAATTGATTGTGGCACAACTGCGATCGCTTACGAAACTGTAGAACAACCTGGTGCTAACAGACTACCCTTGCTCACCCCCATGAGCGTCATTGCCGGTCGGCTAGCAGTACAATTTGGGGCGAGATTTTTAGAACGTCAGCAAGGTGGTAGAGGAGTTCTTTTAGGCGGTGTCCCTGGAGTCCAACCAGGCAAAGTAGTAATTTTAGGTGGCGGCGTTGTCGGCACAGAAGCAGCTAAAATTGCTGTAGGCATGGGTGCTAGCGTCCAGATTTTAGATGTGAGTGTCGAGCGCTTATCTTATTTAGAAACCCTGTTTGGCTCTAGAGTCGAATTGCTTTATAGTAACTCAGCACATATTGAAGCCGCAGTCATTGAAGCCGATTTGCTCATCGGTGCAGTTTTAGTACTGGGACGTAGAGCGCCAATATTAGTATCGCGCGAATTGGTCAAACAAATGCGTCCTGGTTCTGTAATAGTTGATGTAGCCGTTGACCAAGGCGGTTGTATAGAAACCTTACACACCACATCCCACACAAATCCGGTGTACGTTGAAGAGGGTGTGGTGCATTATGGTGTTCCCAATATGCCAGGAGCGGTACCTTGGACAGCAACCCAGGCACTCAACAACAGTACATTACCTTATGTCGTCCAGTTGGCGAATTTAGGAATTAAGGCACTGGAAGTTAACCCAGCATTAGCTAAGGGTGTAAACGTGCAGAACCATCACGCATTTGTTT
>NZ_JAIVFR010000367.1 GCF_020829685.1 Nostoc sp. CHAB 5715
AAAGCATTAATACCTTCTTGAGAAGTCATTCCTACTTTGAGGGTTTCTTCGTCACGTATCTGCTTAATTTCATCTGGCACTACAGTTTCTACCGCCATTCCTACTTGCCAAGTACACCAATTAATTGATATTGTCAATTGGTTTGATTCGTAAGCACAATAGTGAGCGTATGCGTCAAGAAAAGCATTTGCAGCGCAATAATCTACTTGTCCCAAGTCTCTCAGTATAGAACTGTGGGATGAACAAAGTACAAAGAAATCCAATTTGGAATCTTTTAAAACTTTCTCTAGTACTAGCGTTCCCCTGACTTTTGCTGCGAGTACGCTATTTGCCATTTCCTTTGTCTTGAGTTGAATCATGCCACCTGGAGCAATACCTGCTGCATGAATGACACCATCGATACGACCAAATTGTTTGCACGCTTGAGCAACTACTGCTTGCATTTCCTCAAGATTAGCTACATCGGCACTGTGAACTTGAACGATCGACCCTAATTTCTCAAGTGCCAGAGCTTTTTCAATTTTACGGCTAACACTATCTTGCTTATTATGAGTTTCTAACCATTGTTGCCACTGTGAGCGTTCAAGCAGTCCTTTTCGTCCAACAAGAATTAATTTAGTATGTGCTGTCTGAGTTAGATTTTCTGCTAAAGCCAAACCAATACCACCAAGTCCCCCGGTAATTAAGTAAACTCCTCCTTCTCTTACCTTAGATTTACTCGCAATGTCTCGATCTAGCTGCACAGGTTCAAAAGTTTGCACCCAACGATGATGACCTCGATAGCCTACTATGTCATCGCTGTCATCGCTTGTTTGGGAACTAATTTCTGTGACAAGAGAATCTATGAGTTTTGGTGCTGCTGGGTTTTTGCAAGAAGGAATTACTATGTCAATAGTAGAGCAAGTTATCTTCGGGTATTCTTTGGGAATTACCTTACACGGCCCTAGTAATGTTGATTTTTCAGGACATAAGCTATCTTCGCCAGTTACATCATGTACATTACTTGTTACAATTGTTAACTTCAAAGTATCGGAAATATTCCGCCTTCCCAAAGCTTGCGTTAGAAATAGCAGACTCCAGAAACCCAAATTTTGCGTATCTTCAAAAAACTGATGCGATGATTCTGTTTGTTCTATCACCTTATAGGAGGATAAGGTATCATTTGCCGTAACGCTCCAAAAGTGAGCGATCGCATTTGGGTTTAAATCCAATATGCTAAGTTCTGTCAGCAATGTATCATAATTACTACTGGATTGGGGATTAATTGCGTAAGCGCGATCGCCTAACTTGGTAAATTGCTCTCCAATTACTACAGTTATGACATTATGACCCTGTAATTCCAGCTGCTGTGCAACTTGCGAACCAACTCCAAGAGTATCAACAAACACTAAGCAACATAGTTTTTGTGATGATTTTAATGGTAAGTGGGGAGAGCGCTTCCAGGAAGGGATGTAAAACCAGTCGGCAATATTCGGTTTTTTGTGTAATGTTTGTTGTGATGGTGTAGCCAAGGCAGCTTCAGGATTGACATCAATCCAGTAACGCTGACGTTCAAATGGATAGGTTGGTAAAGGAATGCGAGCGCGTTGTTCATTGGTATAAAAACCAGACCAATCTACTTCTACCCCAGCCAGCCAAAGGCGACCCAATGTATTCATTAAAAAGGCCATATCTGACTGTTGCTCATAGGAGTGCCGTAGGGTGGGGAGCATCACCGATTTAGCTCTATCGTCACCTTCTAGACATTGGGATGCGAAACTAATTAATGCTTGACCAGGGCCAACCTCTAATAAAATTGGATTGTCTTTTTGCCATAACTGCTGCACTCCCTCAGCAAAGCGTACTGCTTGACAGAGGTGCTTCACCCAATAACTGGGATCTGTTGCTTGCTTTGCTGTAATCCATGTTCCTGTGACGTTAGAAATATAGGGAATTTTCGGGGGTTTCAGGCTAAATGTTTTGACTAAATCACCAAAGGCAGGTGCGATCGCCTCCATCATCGCAGAATGGAAAGCGTGAGATGTCTGCAAACGCTTACCAATTAAATTTTGCTCGCCCAGTTGTCGTTCCCATTCCTCCACTGCATCCTTGGCACCTGCAATCACACACAACGATGACCCGTTGATTGCAGACATGGAAATTTTTTCATTCAAGAAGGGCTGTATCTCTTCTTCTGAAAGCGGTACTGCCAGCATCGCCCCTTCTGGCAACTCTTCAATCATTTGCGCTCTTCTAGCTACTAAGGTTAAAGCATCTTCAACAGACAAAACCTCGGCTAGAGTTGCTGCTACATATTCCCCGATGCTGTAGCCAATCATCGCCGCAGGAAGGATTCCCCAGGATATCCACAGTTGAGCTAAAGCATATTCAACAACAAATATAGCTGGTTGGGTGAGAACGGTTTGATTCAGTAGATATGTTGCACGCAACGTCTGTGCATCTGCTGGTTCCTGACCACGACCTAACATTTTTCGTAAATCTAACCCGCTTGAAGGGGTATTTTGTTTTTGCTTGCTGCCATTCTCGCTGTTTCTGTTGGGATACAATATATCTCGCAAATCTAGACCAAGGAGCGGTTTGAGGAGTTCGCAACATTGGTCAACTGACATACGAAATGTTGGCTCAGTTTGGTAAAGCTCAAGAGCCATATCAAGATAGTGAGTTCCTAGTCCAGAAAACATAAAGGCAACAGAACGTTGCTGAGTTTTCTGAGTATTCGTAATAACCCGCCTTGGGTCTTGAAGTGCATTTACAGCATCTTGAATATCTCGGCAGACAACTGTCCGTTGATAGTCGAAGGCCTTGCGCCCAACCTGCAATGTGTAAGCCGCATCAGCAAGATTTAAATCAGGATGTTCTTGAAAATAGTTAGCTAAATTTGTTGTCGCCGTTTCCAGTGCGGAACTGGTTTTGGCGGATAGCATTAATAATTGCCAAGGTCGAGAGGGGATAGAAGTTTCGACAACCGGGGCTTCTTCGAGAACTACATGGGCATTGGTTCCCCCTAGTCCAAAGGAACTAACTCCAGCACGTCGGGGAGTACCATTACTTTGCCACTCGGCAAGTTTGGTATTGACATAGAAAGGACTGTTAGCAAAGTCAATTTCGGGATTAGGCTCAGTAAAGTGTAAACTCGGAGGTATTTGTTTGTGCTTCAGGGCTAAAACCGTTTTAATCAGTCCTGCAATCCCAGCAGCAGCATCCAAATGTCCAATGTTGGTTTTAACCGAACCGATGGCACAGAAGCCTTTCTTTTGGGTAGTTAAGCGAAAAGCTTGCGTTAGGGCGGCAATTTCAATCGGGTCTCCTAAAGCTGTTCCGGTTCCGTGAGTTTCAATATAAGTAATAGTTTCCGGTTCGACCTCGGCTATTAATTGGGCTGTTCTAATTGCCTTTGCTTGGGTGTCGATGCGGGGTGCTGTATAGCTGACTTTGAATGAACCATCATTATTGATAGCTGAACCTTTGATTACAGCATGAATTGTATCGCGATCGCTCAAAGCATCTTCTAATCGCTTTAATACTACAATGCCGACACCCTCACCACCCACTGCTCCCTGGGCATTAGCATCAAATGCACGGCAATGTCCGTCAGGAGAAGCTATTCCCCCTTCTGTGTATAGATATCCAGCTTTTCTTTGTGCATTGATGGCAACGCCACCAGCTAAAGCGATATCACATTCACCATTGAGTAAGCTCATGATAGCTAAATGGACGGCAACTAAAGATGTTGAACAAGCCGTTTGAACTGTGTAACTAGGCCCAGTTAGATTAAGCTTATAAGAAGTACGTGTACAAAGGAAATCTTTCTCACAAGCTATCATTAATTGTTGTCCATCTACTGATATAGCCTTTTGATTTGAGTAAACATTGAGTAAGTAGGCATTCAAGTTACATCCTGCGAACACACCTATTGGACATTTCTCTATTCCAGATTTATATCCTGCATTTTCTAAAGCTTCCCATGCACACTCCAAAAAAATGCGGTGCTGTGGGTCAGTGATTTCTGCTTCTCTGGGATTAAATGCAAAAAAAGAAGCATCAAATAATTCGGCATCTTCTATGACACCATTTGCTTTAACATAGTTTTGGGAACTGAGAAGTTCTTGATCTATTCCTGCTTCCAACAGTTCTTCGTCACTGAAAAAAGAGATTGATTCTATGCCATTTTGAAGATTATTCCAGAATTCATCAATGTTTTTCGCTCCAGGAAATCTTCCTGACAATCCAATAATCGCTATTTCCGAGCCGTTATTAGAAGTTGATGCTGTTGGAATAGTCATTTTCTCAATTATTCCTTGAATCTTTTTAAAACAATTACTTCTTCAAACTTGTTTATTGAGCATCTGCAACTTGAGGTAAATCCAGAAGCCAAAACACCAGTTAATCTTAATAAATATTAAATATTTGAAACAGATTTTATTTTTTGCAGACGCTTTCTTTGTTGGGTTTTTCCATCTGCTATTCTTTCGTCCATACTAGCCATAATATCATAAGATGGTTGTTGATTTTCCATCTGATTAAAATAATTCGCTAAAGAGTTGATAGTCGGGTATCTAAATAAATCGAGAAGAGATAAATCTCGTTTCCAAACCCCGCGTAACTTGCTATGAACTTGAAGTAAAAGCAGCGAATGACCACCTAGTTCAAAGAAGTTATCATGAATTCCTACGTCTTCAAGTTTAAGTAAATTTTTCCAGAGTTCAGCTATAGTTTGCTCTATTTCAGTTTTGGGTGGCTGATAAATAAAACTCGTGCCAAAATCCCCTTTTGTTAAAATTCGCCATAGCCATAGCCAAAATTGCTCTGGCCAAGACTTATCCAAACCAAACTGCCGCTTGATTTCTTCGATTCTTTCTGGCGATATCTTTGGGTTTTGCCGCAGCGTATCTACATAATCTCCTGGAGCGAGTTGAATAATGAAAAACGACAACGCTGACGCCAACAACAAAGTCAATAGTGCCTGCAATACCCGCTTTCCCACATAAACAAAAGTTTCACTCGTGACTAGCGTTATTAGCCAATCCCGACCTGTATCCAAGGAAATTTTCGTAGATGTCATTTGTCCTTTGTCACTTGTACTGAGCTTGTCCTGAGCGTAGTCGAAGGGCGAAGCCGAAGTATTTGTCATCTGTCCTTTGTTATTTGTCATTTTGTCCTTTGCTAATGACTAATGACCAATGACAAATAACTAATATTCAATTAAAGAGATAATCGGCACGTCCGGCAGATATTTACGCCCTTCTAAATCCTGTAGCTCGATAATAAACCCAAATCCTACTAGTTCGCAGCCAATCTTCTGCACTAACTTTGCTGTTGCACTCGCAGTTCCACCCGTGGCAATCAAATCGTCCACAATTAAAACTCGGCTACCTGGCTGTAAACCGTCTTGATGCACTTCTAGGCAGTCCATACCATACTCTAGTTCATATTCAATTGAATGAACGGCTGCTGGTAACTTACCTTTTTTGCGGACGGGAATAAAACCAGTTCCTAATTTATAAGCCAGAGGTGAACCAAAAATAAATCCCCTCGACTCTATACCAATGACATAATCCGCCGTTATCCCAGCTTCATTGCATTTTTGTGCTAGAAAGTCAATAGTGTAGCGTAATCCCTCTGGATCGCGCAGCAGGGTAGTAATATCCCGAAATAAAATTCCGGGTTTAGGGAAATCTGGGATGTCACGAACGAGAGACTTCAAATCCATAAAATAGGAAATTGGGAATGGGGAATAGGGCATGGGGCATGGGGCATGGTGAATCAGGAAATAGGGTAAATAAGGGGGACAAAAAAGGATAACTAATGCCCAATGCCCAATGTCCAATTTCAGATACCTGAAAAATCGTACACTATAATGTCATACGCTGGGGGTCGAGGCTGAAGCTTCGCCCTTTATTGACGATAATTAGAATCTAAATCAAGCTATAAGAGGTATTGGACTAAATAAATGAGGTGAATTAAGTTATGTTTTAAAATTTTGATTTCAATATAGATAGGGAAAACTTTGAGTAGAAAGAGTTAAGTAATGTATATATCAGGTAGTCATGCTACTGCTACAAGTTTAATGCTCAAGTCTTGGCTACCGATCTTAAATTTGTTTTATCTAGTCTGTTGGAACCGCACAAGGTATTTATAGAATGAATGTCTCAGCAAGTTTAACGCCGTTCAACAGTCCAACTCAAGATTCACTGCCGATGGTTCTGGACACTTTGCCAGATCCTGCGATCGCTTCCAAAACGTGTCCTCGCAGAACCAGGTTGCAAATTGACCTGATTTTACTGGCAATTGAAGCTTTAGAGCTTGGTGGTTCGGAAGCAATCCTGACTTTTGCTCAAGAGTTGGATCTAAAAGGAATTGTTAAAGACAGGGTGAATTTATGGCGGATGCGTAGCTCTAATCCGCTACGGAGAGCGCATATCCGTCGTCCCTTAACTATCATGGAAGCAAAAGCTCTGGTGGTCATTGCTTGCTACATAGCACGGCGTTTAACTGTTGTGATTCGCCAGTTACTAATGCTTTGTCAACAAATGGAAGAAAAGCAGATTCCATTAGAACAGAATTTGCGCCTATCTAATTACCTAGTGCGGTTTAGAGCGCATGTTAAGAGCCGGATGAATGCTCGACGTTCGGGTGGCCTGGCATTAACTTCTGATGCAACA
>NZ_JAIVFR010000368.1 GCF_020829685.1 Nostoc sp. CHAB 5715
TCCTACCTCAACACCCAGCGATCGCATTTCTAAAGATGCTATTCGCACCAGTTTGAGGGCTTCCACTCTCGATGGTGTTTTCGCAGCAGTTTTCTCTATTGGCACTGGCGGAGTTTTGCTAGGTAATTTCTTGGTGGAGTTGGATGCCAGCCCGATAGTGTTTGGGATGCTGGCTTCTATCCCGATGTTGGCGAATCTTTTTCAGCCAATAGGTGCTTACTTGTCTGAACGCAGCACTAGCCGCTTTCAGTATTCCCTTGGCATTTATGGGATTGCTCGGCTACTGTGGCTGATTTTAGTAATTGGCATTGTTAGCTTTAGTTGGGGAGGACTTAATTCCAACCAATTAGTGGTATTGTCCCTCCTGATTCTCGTATGCAGCCATCTTTTGGGAGGACTAGGAACTGCATCGTGGTTCAGTTGGATAGCAATGTTAGTCCCACGGCGATTGCGAGGTAGATATTTCGGGCTACGCAATAGTATTGCCAACTTAACCGAGTTAATCAGCTTGCCAATAGCTGGTCTAGCTGTATCACATTGGTACGGGGGGTCTATCCAAGGTTATGGGGTGATTTTGCTCTTAGGCATTATCTTTGGAATTGTGAGTTTGGGGTGTCAATATTTCCAGGTAGATATAAATCCCCAATTACAAAATACTTATTATGCTAACTCATCTCAAACAAGTGAAATTCAGTCAGACTCGGCACCAAATGAACCTGATGAGATATCTGAAGCAATTTCTCTGCCGCAAATACCAACTCCCCAAAACCAGATAAATAACAGCATTTGGAAAAACTCTAATTTTTTGGTGTTTCTGCTTTATTTCGGCTCATGGTCATTTGCTGTTAGCCTGAGTGCTCCGTTTTTTAACCTCTATTTGCTAGATACGCTGAACTTGGATGTGAGTTGGGTAACTTTCTACAACAGCCTGCGAGCAGGGGCACACATGCTAATGCTCATCGTGTGGGGTAGATTAGCAGATAAAATAGGCAATCGTCCGATTTTAATTTCTAATGGAATTCTAATTGCAGTCATACCCTGGCTATGGCTGACGATTGGTTCTAGTCCTCTCGACCTCTGGCTGTGGTTGCCGCTGTTACACATTTTCATTGGGGCTAATTGGGGAGGAGTTGACTTGTGTAACAACAATCTCCAGATAGAGATTGCACCAGTAAAAAATCAGTCTATCTATTTTGCAACAGCAGCAGCTGTTGCTGGAGCAAGTGGTGCTTTAGGAGCAACTATCGGTGGCTTCATTGCTCAATTTGCTGGGTCTTTTGGCATAGCAGAAGTATTCATTGTGTCTGGGATATTACGATTAGCGGCACTTGTGCCACTTATTGTTAAAAAAGATTTGGGTAGTTAGGGTAAAATTTGTTGGTTACGGATGTGAACAAAGAATGTTGTACTCAGACTTAAAATTTTTCCACCTACAGAAAGAATTGCTAACTTAATCTCTACTCTATACTGAAAAATCTTTGTTAGATAGTGACAAAGTTCATGTCAGGAAAACAGGTTTTAGAAATCTGTTGTTATATAAGCTGATATGCATTTAGTTTGCAGTCTGGTAAAAACTTCTGTTTCAATATGCAATTTGAATGCCAATTAGCTTATCTGACCCCAATTAGTTAAATTTCAAAATCTGAAAAAGTTACTATGCTCAAGGTAGACACATCAAAAATCAGCCCTCAACAAGTTGAAGCTTTCGAGCGAGACGGCGTTATCTGCGTCAAAAATGTTTTGGATGACATCTGGGTAGAACGGATGCGAACAGCCGTTGAAAAGAATGTATTAATCCCTGGCCCTTTAGAAGTTAAGGGCATCCCCAAATCAGAAGGTCATGTGGAACATACCAGTAACTTATGGCTCACTGATGCTGATTTCCGTGCTTTGGCTTTTGAATCTCCACTAGCAACACTCGCTGCTCAAGTCTTGAAATCGAAAAAACTTAACTTTTTGGGTGACGGTTTCTTTGTTAAAAAGCCGAAAGCAGACAGCCGTGTCGGCTGGCATAACGACAAATCTTACTGGCCTATACAAGGCGAGCAGTGTTGTAAAATTTGGCTGGCTTTAGATAGTGTCAACCAAGAAAATGGTAAATTAGAGTACATTAAAGCCTCTCATCTATGGGGCAAGGAGTTACGTGAAGAATCTGACCCCTCGTGGTTTGTAGAGCCAAAGCCTCACGAAATTTTGTCTTGGGATATGGAGCCTGGAGATTGCTTGGTTCATCATTTTATGACAATTCATCATTCAGTAAGAAACACATCCTCCACACGACGACGCGCAGTAGTGATTAATTGGACTGGCGATGATGTTACTTATGATCGCCGCCCCAATGCTTGGCCTTTCAGACCTCTTGAGGAAATTGATATCCCAGAATTTGAGTCTCTCAAAGCCAAAAAACCTGGGGAGCCGATAGACTGCGATATCTTTCCGAGAGTTGAACTGCATCGCTAGTGCGGAATTTAAAGGTGGTTGCTGCTATTGTTAAGGATGCGATCGCT
This sequence comes from Nostoc sp. CHAB 5715, assembly GCF_020829685.1. GTDB lineage: Bacteria > Cyanobacteriota > Cyanobacteriia > Cyanobacteriales > Nostocaceae > Nostoc. Next base: position 2,508 of record NZ_JAIVFR010000368.1, read on the forward strand.
ATACAAAATCTTATAGTGATAGGACTTACGCAAAAATTGCTAAAAAGCTTAATTTATCGAACCGCCAAGACGCCAAGAGCGCCGAGAATTAGTAGAGTGTACGTAAGTCCTAAGTGATTCTCCTCAACTATGTAGCAACCATAGTTGAAATTTATTTAGCTGAGTTTATCAAAATGTTAGGTGAGTACTAGGATGTAATTTTGTCAAGTTCATCAAGAATATTGCTATCTATATCGATGTCAAATTTCCGAGCAAAATGAGCAGATGATGCAAGCAGATTAGGCAAATCTTCCATTAGCAATATTTTGGGATGAGGGCCTCCGGTTGACCAATCAACATATCGCCGACAGTCATTTTTTAGTTTCAGGTGAGATGCATTACCAAGTATAGTTTGAATATACGCCTCCTCTGGATACTTGAGCTTACTGTAATGTAAGGTTACGGCATTTCTCTGTCCGTGGAAATCGATAATGTACTCAGCAGCTTTGCGATTGGCACAAAACCATTGACTTCCACTGAAACAAGCAAGGTTATTTGAAAAAGGAAGAAAAGGTTTCGTTAATAAAGGATGTTCTATGCGTATTTCTATATTCAGTTGACCAAAGTATTTTTTTAAGTAATGAAAAGAAAACGACTTCGTACAGTATCGTTCATAAGAATTTTTTAACCATACCATATTTTGTATTACATTATGTTTATAAATATCGTATGTAATCTGCTCATGCTCAACATAAGCATCGTATGGACTTGAGGCTAGCTCATCCAATATTTGTCTTGCAGTTTTAATAGGATAGTCTGATCCACTAAGGTATACAAACCAATCTGGTGGATCTGGTATCTCGTACATTAGTTTAAGTGCCTGTATTGTAGCCTCTTCTACAGAAAAATCTGCCCACTTTGTTTGGATGTAGGGGCGTACTAGTAAAACATTTTTTGATAGAGTATCTATAGATAAATCACTTTTTGAAAAATCATGATGACACACAATTACAGGATGATCGAACATCTTATTTAATTGATTGATTAACCTGTAAATTTGTAGAGGTTTTGCGTGTGTTAATAAAAGAAAGCCTAGTGTTGGGCTGGTGTTCTCGTGCATTTGTCCAAGTTGTAGAGGTATTTATATTAAGTTGCATTCCACGAGATTACTTTTGAAATAACTATGGAATGTGGTAATAAAATTACTCCAATACAGTACACTATTACGCTACAATCTGGCAAGAACAAACTTGATGTTAATAAATAAACAATTAAATCAACAATGATTAAGCCTCTATTGATTAACACTTACGATCCCAAGGGAGGAGCAGGAGCTGCTCGTGCAGCTTATCGGCTACATCAAGAACTCCTGAGATTAGAAATTGATTCTCAGATGCTAATTCAAGATAAAAGAATAGCTGACTCTACTGTAGTTAGTTCTCCCAATAAGGTAGCTCAAATAATGTGGAAAGCTCGTCCGATGTTGGATGCTTTACCACTAGAACTTTATAGAAATATGCCACGTAATCCTGTATTTTTCCGGCTCCAATGGCTCCCTAATACAGTTACGTCGCAAATTGCTAAACTTGACCCAGACATCATTAACCTGCATTGGATATGTGACGGATTTATACCAATTGAAGCACTGGCAAAATTCAATAAACCTATTGTTTGGACATTTCATGATACATGGGCATTCACAGGTGGATGCTGCTATTCTCTAGGGTGCGATCGCTATACAAAAACTTGTGGAAATTGCCCTCAACTCGGTAGCAACCATAGCTGGGATTTCTCTCGCTGGGTTTGGCATCGTAAAAATAAAGCATGGCAAAATCTCAAGCTTACTATTGTCAGTCCTAGTAATTGGCTTGCTGAATGTGCTAAATCCAGTTCACTATTTTCAAATAGCGACATCAGAGTTATTCCTAACGGGTTAGATATCAGCATCTATAAACCGACGGAGCGTCAAATAGCTAGAAACTTACTGAACCTCCCACAAAATAAGCAACTACTTCTATTCGGAGCAATCAACGGAACTAGCAACCCCAGAAAAGGATTTCATCTATTGCAATCAGCATTGCAAAAATTGAGCAAGTCTGAGTGGAAAGATAAGATTGAACTGATTGTTTTTGGTTCATCTCAACCTCAAGAACCAGTTGATTTAGGTTTTAAGGTACACTACTTAGGCAAAGTTGATGATCAGAATAAACTAGCGCTTCTGTACTCATCTGCGGATGTGATGATTGTGCCATCGATTGAAGATAATTTGCCACTGACTGCTTGTGAATCCGTGTCCTGCGGTACACCTGTGGTTTCTTTTGATTCAACGGGACTCAAAGATATAGTTGAACACCAAAAAAATGGATATCGAGCGCAATGTTTTAGTTGTGATGACTTAGCAAATGGTATTATCTGGGTAATAGAGAACAAAGAGCGGCATCAAAAACTTTGCGCGAACGCTCGTGAGAAAGCCGAACAAGAGTTTGCGATCGAGCTGCAAGCACATCGTTACTTATCCCTCTTTGAGGAAATGAGTAAGCCCTCGTAGAGAAGCTTCTCGTAAACAAGCGATCGCTGCCTCAACCGACTCTTAATTAGCGATCGCTCACCCATACACTACAAGCGGAAAAACCTATACCAAGAAATTCACTATCAATTTTGCAACGCTTTTTTATTACTGCCTAACGTTTCATTAATAGCCATGATTAATAACTCATTTAGAGGGATTCCCACTGCTTTAGCCATAGAAGAAATCACGCTTTTTGGGGCAAAAGAACAATACAAACCGGCTTCTAAGAACCAAGGTTCTCCCTCTGGGTCGATCCGAAAGTCAAATAAACTGTAGTGGCGACAACCCAAAGCCTGATGACACTTCTTAGCCACTTGCTGAACTTTCTGGGTGATTGAGTCGTTAGGGTCTACGATCCAAGACTTTTTATTATCTTTAGCAGCAAAACCCAAGTTGCCATCGTCCGTTTGTTTGAGTTTATCAGCATGGTTGCGGATGGGTTTTTCGTGGGGGTCTAACAGATACTCTTCAAGGGGTAAACCCACTAGCTCCCCGTCTTTGACAATGATACCGCATCTGACTTCTCGACCGAGTTCGATGAATTCTTCTACGATCACCTCATCTGAATATTCAAATGCTTTCTTCAGAGCAGCGTCATAGTCAGTAGCCTCTTTGACTAAGGCCATCCCTAAAGAGTTATCGGAGCTTACAGGTTTGACGATCGCTGGAGGTGTAATTGTCGGAACGTCTCCTTGGTGAAGCAGTTCTCCACGAGGCACTTTTACCCCTGCGGCTTCGACAATTGCTTTGGTTCTGGCTTTGTGCGCCGTTATTGCCATGATATCTGGAGTATTGCCTACGTAAGGGATCTTCAGCAGATCGAATAGGGCGCGGTAGTGAGTCATTCCAGGAATACAAAACATTTGTGGTAACACGATGTCAATGTTTTGCGCTGTTAGAAACTGTATGGCATCGGACAGAGGAATCGGTTTGGTGTCAGCAATATCTTCAGGGCTGAGGGAGGGAGGAAATCGCCAGTGGCGATCGGGTGTGATGTATGCAATCTGAAAGTCATAGTGCGATCGATCTGCCGTTGCTGCCAGACAATCTTGGGCGTAAAGGCGTGACAAATCACAGTAAAAATCATTGTATGCAGACCCAACTAAATGAAGGATACGAAGTACTGGCATGATTCATCTTCCTATATAGTGTTAAAATTTATACAGCATTTTCCAGTTGAGTGGGCTACAAGAACCCCACCCCCAACCCCCTAAGAACAAGCTCTTTGCTTGCTCTGATGTACTGATTTCTTCTTTAATTACGAATTATGAACTTGTACTGAGCGACTCGTGCCGAGCGACTTGTACTGAGCCTTGGGAGAGCGTAGCCGACTTGTACTGAGCGGCGTCGAAGTAAGGGTGTAGTCGAAGTAAGCCGAGGTAAGCCGAAGTATTACGTAGCTTGCTTCTCGCATGAAGGCCGAGTATTACGAATTATTTTAATCGCCACCTAATTCCACCAGTTTGCCAATGTTGAAGTCTATTTTTACCCATCCTTTGAGTTGTTGCAGATTTTTCAGCAAAAGCAAGGGAATTTGCCAGTGATGCAAAGTTAAAAATGGTATAGGGTCATCAAGACTGTAAATGGCATCAGTGCCTCGCACTA
>NZ_JAIVFR010000369.1 GCF_020829685.1 Nostoc sp. CHAB 5715
TTATCATAACTCCTGGCTCTTAACTTTTAACTCCTAACTCCTAACTCCCTACTCCCTACTCCCTACTCCCTACTCCCTACTCCCTACTCCCTACTCCCTACTCCCCATTATTTCCAGTTGATCCAATCTTGAGGCTTAAGGAAAGTTTCATACAACTCGGCTTCGGGTGTATTGGGTTCTGGTTGATAGCCGTATTCCCAGCGCACTAAGGGCGGTAGGGACATGAGAATTGATTCTGTGCGTCCGTTGGTTTGTAGACCAAAAATGGTGCCTCGGTCATAAACCAAGTTAAATTCTACATACCGTCCCCGGCGGTAGAGTTGAAAATTCCGTTGGCGATCGCCATATTCTATCCCATGTCGCCGTTCTACAATTGGTACGTAGGCTGGTAAAAATGCTCTGCCACAGTCTTGCACAAAGGCAAACAAATCTTCCCAATTGCGGGTTGCTGGTGTTCCCACCTGGTTGCTATAAATAGCCGCTTCTCCATTGGGATTTGGACCACGATATAAAGCACCCTGACCATCTTGGTAATCAAAAAACAGACCACCTACACCCCGTGTCTCATCACGATGCTTCAGGTAAAAATATTCATCACACCACCGCTTAAACACTGGGTAATACTCTGGGTGGTGTTTGTCACAAGCCTGTTTTAACGTTTTATGTAAATGTGCCGCATCTTCAGCAAAGGGATAATAAGGTGTCAAGTCAAGACCACCACCAAACCACCACACTGGCCCCGCTTCAAAGTAGCGATAATTTAGATGAACTGTTGGCACGTAAGGATTGTGAGGATGTAATACCATTGAAGTACCCGTGGCATAAAAGCCATGCCCTGCGGCTTCAGGGCGTTGGGTTAAAATTGAGGCTGGCAAATGGGAACCCCAAACTTCAGAAAAATTTACACCAGCTTGTTCAAATATTGCACCTTCTCGCAGCACGCGCGATCGCCCTCCGCCTCCTTCTGGGCGTTCCCAACTATCTTCATGAAACTTAGCCACACCATCTAGTTTTGCCAATGCTTCGGTAATTTCGTCTTGCAGTTGTTTCATAAACTGACTGACTCTAGTCTGAGCGTCAGGTGCTGGCAAAGACTTGGATGATGCTGATACAGTTGGTGTTTGCGAGTTGGTCAACATAGATTCCCGAACCTAAAAAATTACAATTTCCAGAAAGCCACAAATTTCTTATCTTAAAATTTGGGGGAAACACGCACCAAAAATCAAGCTCTATTTGCCCAACCCGCTTTTTCTTACTGGTTAAGCATTTATACGATTGATGGGCATCACTAGAGTTATTTTCCCTCAAATGCGTATAGGCTTGTATATTGACTGAGTTTTTTTTGAAATTCTTAATTGGAACATTCTGGTATAAACACTAGACTTTAGTCGTAATCTTGAATTATCAAGGGTTTAACTGCCTACTCAAAACTTCTTTGCCATATTGCTTATGTTATCTGTTAGCGTCTGTAACGAATACAGGCTTGCTATGTTTAGGGCATTTCTGAGAAAGTTTTAATTTAGGCAGGACTTAGGCAAACAATAGTCGAAAAGAATGATTTTCTTCTTAGGGCAATTCATGAGTTACCCCTGAGCGCGTATAGTTTTGCATAAGTCCTATTAGGGCTTGAGTGTAGTTGTCCACAATACCAGAGTTACCAGAAAGTGTCTAGCGAGGAGGATTAGGAAAATGCAAGGTTGGTTATCCAAATTCATCCACCGCAAACGTCGTCGGTTTTGCGCTTCTCTGGTGCGGACGTATCGAGAGATAAGTTCTGCTTCTGTAGATGAACTGTGGCAAAAAGTCGCTGACTTAACAGATGTTTCCTGGCATCCACTACTTAAGAGTACTAACGTGCCCTACGGATTAGTACCCAAGCCAGGATTGATTTATCATGCTGTAACACGCTTTTGGCCGATTCCCATCAGAATTTTTGTGGAGCGCGTCAATCACAAAGAGATGCTGAGTATCCGAGTGATGGCGATTCCGGGAATAGAGGAACGGGTGACTTATCAAGTAGAGTCAACGGTTTGTGGTACTTGTTTGTTTTATTCTGTAACGCTACGGGGTTGGTTATCGCCCCTAATTTGGTCTTTATCCCGTCCTTATGCAGACCGCGTAGCCCGGTCTTTAGTAGAAGCAGTAGAAAAGACAGCATTGCCAACGGTATCTGGTAAGAAAAAATCCCTTAATGACAGTTGTTTTGATTTTTAGGTACTGGGGACTGGGAGATGAGGGGGATGAGGGGGATGAGGGAGATGAGGGGGATGAGGGGGATGAGGGGGATGAGGGGGATGAGGAAGAATTTTTGACTAATGCCCAATGCCCAATGCCCCATGCCCAATGCTCAATGCTCAATCTCCAATGCCCAAAGAAAGTTAAGATTCTATTAGGTAATAATGCAATTTGCTAAGTTTTATTACGGCATTGACAGTGAAAACACTAAGCTGACCTGACTGAAGAAAGCATTCAGTTAATAGCTAAGATGTTTGCCACAAGTGTATTTATTCATTTTGAATTTTGAATTTTTATGTACGATGTCCTCGATTCTCGCTCTGTCTTAGAAGTGTTGCGACCAGTGGAAGACCCAGAACTCCGCAAAAGTCTGGTGGAACTGAATATGATTCGCAACGTGAAAATTGACGGTGGCAAGGTTAGTTTCACTTTGGTGTTAACCACTCCTGCCTGTCCTTTACGTGAATTTATTGTCGAAGATTGTCAGAAAGCTGTCAAAAAACTCCCAGGCGTTACAGATGTCAGCATAGAAGTGACGGCAGAAACACCGCAACAAAAAAGTTTACCCGATGCCTCCGGCGGGCTAAACCAACGCACTGGTATTTCTGGGGTGAAAAATATCATTGCTGTTTCCAGTGGTAAAGGTGGCGTTGGTAAAAGTACAGTGGCGGTGAATGTAGCAGTGGCTCTAGCGCAAACTGGGGCGAAAGTTGGTTTGCTAGATGCTGATATTTACGGGCCCAATGACCCCACCATGCTGGGGCTGGCTGATGCCCAAATTACTGTACGTTCCAGTGAAACAGGTGACATCCTAGAACCTGCTTTTAATCACGGCGTTAAATTAGTTTCAATGGGCTTTTTGATTGACCGAGATCAGCCAGTAATTTGGCGGGGGCCTATGCTCAATGGTGTAATTCGCCAGTTTCTCTATCAAGTGCAATGGGGAGAACTGGACTATTTGATTGTAGATATGCCACCGGGAACCGGAGATGCTCAGTTAACTTTAACCCAAGCAGTGCCAATGGCAGGGGCGGTAATTGTCACCACGCCGCAAAATGTAGCCCTGTTAGATTCTCGCAAGGGACTGCGGATGTTCCAACAGATGAATGTCCCGGTATTAGGGATTGTGGAAAATATGAGCTATTTTATACCCCCCGATCAACCGGATAAGCAGTATGACATATTTGGTTCCGGTGGTGGCTCAAAAACAGCCGCCGAATTGGGAGTGCCATTATTGGGGTGCGTACCGCTAGAGATTTCCACACGAGTTGGTGGTGATAGTGGTGTGCCAATAGTTGTTGGTGATCCAGATTCAGCTTCAGCAAAAGCATTAACAGCGATCGCTCTTACCATTGCTGGTAAAGTATCAGTTGCTGCCCTGACATAATTAAGGTTATAGCTTGGGAATACTTGGGAATGGGGAGTGGGGAGTGGGGAGTGGGGAGTGGGGAGATGAGGGAGCAGGGGGAGCAGGGGAGGCAGGGGGAGCAGGGGAGGATGAGGGAGATGAGGAAGACAAGGCGAATAACCAATGCCCAATGCCCCATGCCCAATGCCCAATGCCCAATGCCCCATACTTCGACTTCGCTCAGTACAAGTGCCCCATGCCCCATGCCCAATTCCCAATTCCCAACAATTAAAGCTAAAGTCTAAACTTACACAATGTTGTTAAAACGATCGCTCCCCAAAATTCGTTGGAGGTCTTGGGTTAAGCCCTGGCAGTATGTAGATTGGCTACTATTTTGTTTGCCAATTGTTGTCAGTATCTTTGGCGGCCTCATGATTCTCAGTACGGAACTGAAGCAGCCAGTAACTGACTGGTGGTGGCACTGGATGGTAGCGGGTATCGGCGTGCTTATAGCGCTGTTTTTAGCTCGCATCCGTTATGAAATCTTGATGCAGTGGCACTGGGTAACTTATGCGCTAACGAACTTTAGCTTAATCGCCGTGATGATTGCTGGTACTAGTGCTAAAGGGGCACAGAGGTGGATTAGTATCGCAGGCTTTAACGTGCAACCCTCAGAATTTGCCAAAATCGGCATGATCATCACCTTAGCAGCTTTACTACATAGGCGTACTGCTTCCACCCTCGAAGGTGTTTTCCGGGTTCTGGCAATCACCGCTATACCTTGGGGATTAGTATTTTTGCAGCCAGATTTAGCAACATCACTGGTATTTGGTGCGATCGTCTTAGGAATGCTTTACTGGGCAAATGCTAACCCAGGCTGGTTAATTCTGATGATTTCTCCTGTGGTTGCCGCAATTTTGTTTAGTATATCTTGGCCTTTATCAGAGCCAGTAGTTTTATTCAAAGAACTATCTTTTGGCCCATTAGGAATAGTTTGGTCATTTGCGATGGCTATTGTGGGCTGGCAAACTCTTCTCTGGCGTCGATTTGGTTTGAGTGCTATCGGTGCGTGGACTCTCAATATACTGGGTGGCGAATTAGGAGTCTTCGCTTGGAACCATGTTTTGAAAGAGTATCAAAAAGACCGGCTAACCGTATTCATGAACCCCGATCACGATCCACTCGGTGCTGGATATCACTTAATCCAATCTCGTATTGCTATTGGTGCTGGTGAAATTTGGGGATGGGGTCTGTTTAAGGGGCCAATGACGCAACTGAATTTCGTACCTGAACAGCATACAGACTTTATTTTTTCCGCAGTGGGGGAAGAATTCGGTTTTGTTGGTTGTTTGGTAGTGCTGTTTGCCTTCTGCTTAATTTGCTTCCGTCTACTGCATGTTGCCCAACCCGCCAAAGATAACTTTGGTTCCTTGTTGGCTATTGGCGTTTTGTCCATGATTGTGTTTCAGTTGATTGTCAACGTAGGCATGACAGTTGGTTTAGCGCCTGTCGCAGGCATTCCTTTACCTTGGATGAGTTACGGGCGTTCTGCTATGCTGACCAACTTCATTTCCTTGGGAATAGTAGAATCAGTAGCAAATTTTCGCCAAAGACAGAAGTATTATTGATTCGTCATTTCTCGTTGGTCATTGGTCATTTGTCCTTTTTCCTTTGCTAATGACCAATGACTAATAAGAAGTATTAAGCTATTAAAAGGAAACAAGCGAGGCTAAAAACATGATTCTGCCTGGAGCAACTGTTCGCGTCAACAATCCCGCAGATACCTATTATCGCTCCGAAGGACTCGTGCAACGGGTGAGTGATGGCAAAGTAGCCGTATTATTTGAAGGTGGTAACTGGGATAAATTAATTACCTTCCGCCTGAGCGAATTGGAACTCGTAGAAACCACAGCCGGACGTAAAAAAGCCAAATAATATTAGTCATTAGTCATTAGTCCTTTGTCGTTTGGCAAAAACTAATACTTCTCTTCTTAGGCTGCGCCAGAGGCAAAGCTCAGTACAAGTGACTAATGACCAATGACTAATGACTAATGACTAAATTACTATGCGCCTCCCCCTACCACAGTTTGCTACTGGCGATCGCCATCCCAATCACATTGCGGAGGTGATTGAGACTACTAGTACTGAGTTTTTAGCTCAGTGTTTGGAACCACCAGATTTGAGCTTTCCCTCTATGCCACCCTTTGGTAGTTGGGTCTGTTCTGTAGATGAAGAATCGGGCAATCAAGTTTATGCTGTAATATATTATGCCACAAGTATGCCCATAGATTCCGTACATCGGGCTAGAGCTTTGGGGTTATCTTTGCAAGACTTACGCGAAGAACAACCCCAGATATTTGCCATGCTCAGAACAGAATTCCGGGCTGCGATCGTAGGATTTGAGCAATCTTCCCAGAATCGAGGTTATAACCAAAGAATATATCAGTATCTACCACCCCGTCCCCCGCAAATTCATCAAGCTGTTTATCGGTGCGAACCAGAAGCAATCATTAAATTTACTGAAGAACTAGATTTTTTGCGGACACTCCTTTGTGTTAACGGTGCGCCAGTAGAGTCTTTGACCGCAGCTGCCATTCGAGATATATACCAGTTACGCAAAGCTGACCGAGAATGGCTAATTAAAGCTGGACGTAGCTTGAGTGTGCTACTTAAAGACGACTACGATCGCTTGCGGTTCATTTTGAGTCAAATCCATCCGTAGGTAGTTAGTTCTCAGACAATTGCCTAGTTAGTGTAAGTTAATATATTCATTTGATTTTTCCTCAGGTGGCTTCTCCATTTATTTATATAGATTAAGCGATCGCCCCAAGGTAATTGCAGTTTTACCATAGCCCCTTCAATTCCTACCTATGGAACTCATATCACAAGTTCTTGCTCTGGAACCAACTTCCCAAGTTCTTGGCAAAGAACCAATTGTTCCCTTTGCTATTTTGCTGGTGGTTATCTTAGTTATACCGATCGTGTTTGAGCGGCTAAGATTACCAGGATTAGTGGGTTTGGTTTTTTCAGGGCTACTACCTACGGATGGAT